>NZ_JBATLB010000157.1:0-31257 GCF_049669965.1 Muriicola sp.
GTTATGAACGAGCATTTTGTCAATATCAAAATTGATCGTGAAGAAAGGCCGGATGTAGACCATATCTATATGGACGCCTTACAGATGATGACCGGAAGCGGGGGCTGGCCCCTTAACATCATTGCCCTGCCGGATGGGCGACCTTTCTGGGGGGCCACCTATGTGCGGAAGCAAGACTGGATAAAAGTACTAGAACAACTGGCTACCCTTTACAAGACAGATCCTGAAAAAGTTACGGACTATGCCGAAAATTTGGCAAAAGGTCTTCATAGTATCAACCTTATTCCCCCACCAAAAAAACGGGAGATGATCGCCAGAGAAGCTCTAAAAGGAGCTGTTTCTGATTGGTCGCAATATTTTGACACCTTTTTAGGCGGGCATAAAAGGGCTCCAAAATTTATGATGCCTGTTAATATCGACTTCCTGTTACACTATGGTACGCTATTTCAGGATGAGAAGATCACAGCGTATGTGCATACCACCCTCACCCGCATGGCGTATGGGGGTATTTTTGACCATCTTGGAGGTGGGTTTTCGCGCTATTCCGTAGATACGAAATGGCACGTTCCGCATTTTGAAAAAATGCTTTATGACAATGCCCAGTTAGTCTCATTATATGCAAAAGCCTTCGGAGCCACAGGGAATTTTCTGTATAAACAAGTAGTAAAGGAAACGATCTCCTTCGCGGCAAGAGAATTATTGTCGCCCGAGGGTGGATTTTATTCTTCGCTCGATGCAGATAGTCTGGATTCAACAGGCAAACTAATGGAAGGTGCCTTTTACATTTGGACAAAAGCCGATCTTGAAAAGATCCTTAAAGAAGATTTTACCCTTTTTAAGGACTACTACAATATAAACTCCTACGGATTTTGGGAAGAGGAAGCATATGTCTTAATCAGAGATGCATCAGACGATGAGATCGCTCAAAAACACCAGCTGCAGGTAGAAGTTTTGAGAACTAGGATCAGCAATTGTAAAAAACGCCTGCTGAGCGAAAGGGAATTACGTCCCAGACCCAGATTGGATGATAAGATATTAACCTCCTGGAATGCCTTAATGATCAAAGGCTTAGCGGAGGCCTATCGGTATTTAGAAAATCCAGATTATCTGGCAATGGCCAAAAATACCGCCAACTTTATCGAAAAAAATGTGCTTCATAAGGATGGACGCATGTTCCACAACCATAAGGAAGGTGTTAGTACCATAGAAGGATTTCTGGAAGACTACGCAATGCTTATAGATGCCTTTATTACCCTTTATGAGGTTACTTTTGAAGAAGCATGGCTGAAGAAATCTAAAGCGCTCATGGACCACTGTCTGACTCACTTTTTAGAAAAGGAAAGCGGCTTATTTTATTTCACATCAGATGATCAGGAAGTTATGGTTAGAAGATCTGTGGAAACTACAGACAATGTGATCCCTGCCTCTAATTCGGTGATGGCCCATTGCCTGTTTAGATTATCCGGTTATTATACTGAGGCTAATTATCGAGGTCATTTTGAAAAGATGATCATTCATATGCGTGAAAGTATCCTGGAAAATCCAAATAGTCATGCGAACTGGCTACATATCCCACTTTTCCAGCTCTTTCCCTTTAAAGAAGTAGTGATCACCGGGAAGTCTTATCTGGAATTCGCATCAACCATCAGAAAGCATTATTTGCCAAATATTCTCTTGGCAGGAACCGAAAAAACAGAGACGCTCGGACTCTTTGAAAACAGGATACATAAAGAGAAAACGCAAATTTATGTATGCGAAAATGGAGCCTGCCAATTACCTGTTTCATCGCCAGAAGTAGCGCTTCCTTTACTTTGAAATATCCATAGACTTAACAAGAGTTTAAAGCGTAAAATTTGACTATGCTCCTAATTTTCCGTTGCTTTGCATCCTAAAATTATTTTATGGCTTCATTTTCAGAATATACAGAATATATTGACCAGGGCGCACAATGGTTTATGGAGATACTTCCCAACCTGATCACCGCCATTATTATACTCATTGTAGGTTGGTGGATCGTGAAATTTATTAACCGACTGGTTCACAAATTCTTTCAAAAAAAAGACTATGACCTGGCATTGTAAAGCTTCCTCCAAAGCTTTATAAACATTGCACTAAAACTCCTGCTTTTTGTGCTGGTGATCACTCAATTAGGCGTAAAATCATCATCCCTGGTAGCCTTAGTAGGTGCTGCCGGTCTGGCGGTTGGTCTGGCCCTACAGGGTTCATTATCCAACTTTGCAGGCGGCGTTCTTATCCTCATCTTTAAACCTTTTAAGGTTGGAGATTTTATTTCGGCACAAGGTGTGGAAGGCACCGTAAAGGAGATTACAATTTTCACAACAAAACTGAATACGTTTGGGAACCAATTGGCCATTTTACCGAACGGACAACTTTCCAACAACAACATTATTAATTTCAATGCCGAAGAAACCCGAAGGGATAAGATAGATATTGGAATTGGCTATGGTTCCAACATTAAAAAAGCAAAAGAGATCTTATTAGAAATATGCGCTTCACAAGAAGGGATCCTGAAAGACCCTGCCCCTGCTGTTTTTGTAGGGGAATTAGCAGATAGTTCCGTAAATCTAACCCTGCGATTCTGGGCAAAAAATGAAGATTTCTGGGCAGCACACTTTTTTGTGATGGAAGAGACCAAGGCGCGATTCGACAAAGCCGGCATTGAGATCCCTTTCCCGCAAATAGATGTTCATCAAAAAGGATAGTAGCTTTTATAAGTTTTAGAAAACACCCTATTTTTTCTTTTGTTGAAGGATAAAATCCTTTAAATAAAAAGGCTCAAAATAGGCCACATCCTCAAATAAACCTTCCTGATATTTTCTATAGGATTCCTCAGACATTGTTTTTGAGGAAGGGATGCAACTATCGTCAAAGGAGAAATTGGGATGGGTGAGCACCTCCTTGCATTTATCGGCCCCACTTCCCAGGAGATGCACTTTGCCTTTCTCTGCAAATTCTAAAAAAGAAGAAGCGTCTATGATCACGGCCTTTGTGGGAACTATTTCCGAATGATCGGCATCAAAAACAGCGGCATATACTTCCATCCTTCTTGCATCCAACATAGGGATAATCACCCCGGAAGTGATCTCTCTTTGCAAGGCCATTCCTTTTAATGTTGGAGTGGAGATCAATGGAATATCTAAAACATAGCAGAGACCTTTAGCCGCAGATACGCCAATCCGTAGTCCGGTGTAAGAACCCGGCCCCTTGCTGACCGCAATGGCACTCAGTTGCCCTAAAGATACCCCAGCCTCCTTCAATACCTCCTCAATAAAAAGATGGAGCTGTTCCGAATGGGAGAATGAAGCACTGTTGTGCTCTTTGCAAGCCAAAAGCTCCCCTTCCCTCGCGAGGGAAACGGAGCAATTGGTGGATGCTGTCTCTAATTGTAAGATCAAGGCCATAAGGCCACAAAGATAGTTTAGTTTAGAACAATAGGCAGGCCATAGAAGAATTCCAGGACCTTAATTCTAAAAATATAATTGTATTTATTTCGGATCACTTCGGCCTCTGCGTTGTCTACCCGCGATTGAGCCTGACTAAAATCAAAAGCGTTCATCAGTCCTACGTTAAAACGGTCCCTGGTATATTCGTATGCCAATCTACGGGCATCGAGGGTCTTTTGGGAAGCTTGATAGGCTTTTGCGGTATTCTCTACATCTACATATGCCTGGTTGATAGTAGTCTCCAGGTCTAATTTAGTTTGTTCCAATTGTAGTTTCGCCTGCTCCACACTGATTTGAGAACGTCGGATATTGTTCCTAGTACTAAAACCATTGAAGATAGGAATGTTCAGCTGTGCCCCGTACGAGATACCATCATTGATCCAAAGTTGGTCCTGAAATGCGATTTTTTCGCCTGTAAAGGGATCCCGAGTCTGATCAGAAAACCTTGTATTGTAGTTGAAAAAGGCTCCTACGGTAGGGTACACGGCCCCTTTGGCAATAGCGAGGTCCGTCTCTGCCAATTCCACTCCGGTTTCAGAAAATTTAATGTCATTTCTGAAACTTAAGGCCTTGTCGAAAATAACCTTTGGAGAATATTTTAAGATGTCTGAAGGCGGTACGTTGAACTCTTCATCGGCTATGTCAAAATTCTCATAGTCGGTGATCTGAAGAAGTTGTGCCAGGGCAATCCTGGACAATAGCACTAAATTTTGGTTATTGATGATGGTCTGTTCCTGAGTTGCTGCGGTGGCTTCAACTTCCAGAAGATCTCCTCTTGGTACAACGCCAGATTCTACCAGTTCCCTGGTGCGTTCCAGATCCTGTGTGGTCACCGCATATTGTGCCTGGGCCACCTTAAGGGATTCTTTGTTAGACAGAACACTGAGGTAGCTATTGGCAACATTAAGCCTGATATCGTCCACCAGATTATCTAAGCGATACTGATTGGCGATTTCATTGATCTTCGCCCTGTTGATCCGGTGTATATTTCTAAGACCGTCGAACAGGGTTAAACCTGAAGTAACATTGGCGTTGGCTGCAACAATGGTCGCTGATACAAAGCTGTTGGTGATTGGATCCAGGATAAGTCCGGTACTTCCGGAGGTACTCATCTGGGCATTTAAACTGGGCAACAAATTTCCAAATGCATCCGATTTGTCTATTCTGGCATTCTCCAGATCGAGTTGGAATTGCTCAATAGTGAGGTTGTTTTCAACAGCATAGGTGACACACTCCTCCAATGTCCATTTCCTCATCTGGGCGGTGACCGTTGCGGCTGCCAAAAGGAATAGTAGAATGGATATTTTAAATCTCATGGTCTCGTTTTTTGATTGCTTATTCTTCGATTACTTGTTAGTTTGATTAGGAGTCTGATTCTTCTTCCTCTTCTTCACCTTTTTTGATAGGTTCTGTTTTGTTCCAGATCTTCACATTATCGCTTTCCGTAAGTCCGGAAAGGATTTCTACGTTAACTCCGTCAGAGATCCCTATTTCAATATCTCTTCGTTCCCATTTCTGTTCTCCTACCGAAAGTTCCACATACGGCTTATCTGTTTCCTTATCGAATTGCAAGAGAGCTTCCGGGATAACCAGAATACTGTCTTTTTTCTCCAAAACAAGAGAGGCATTGGCACTGTATCCTGCTCTGATGAAAATGGAATCGTTCACTTGTACGTCCCCTTCGATCTTAAATTGAACCGCGCCGGCTTCCTCCAAACCTTTTGGGGCGATAAACTTTAATTTGGCTTCAAATTTTTGATCCTGTATAGCTCCTAAATTAATTTCCAGTGGCATACCAAGTCTTAATTTACCAACTTCGCCTTCGTCTACTTTCCCTTCAAAGATCATTCGGCTAAGGTCTGCAATGGTGGCAATAGTTGTCCCATCGTTGAAGTTGTTACTTTGGATCACCTGGTCTCCTTCTTCCACAGGGATCTCTAAAATGGTGCCATTAACCGTAGCACGGATATTGGTATTGGCGCTTGATGATCCGCCTACAGAACCCAATCTGATAATGCGGAAATCTGCTTTGGAATTCTCTAATTCCACAACTGCCTGGTCATACCTTAATTTAAGATTATTAAAATCCTGGCTCGAGATCACTCCCTTGTCGAATAGGGTCTTGTTTCTATCGTATTCAATTTTTATATTGTTCAGAGCGGCTTCGGCATTACGCACCCTCCCACTGGCTGAGTTTAAGGCCTGTTCGTTAGGAACTACTTTGATAACTGCGATCAGATCACCTGCTTTCGCAAGGTCGCCTTCTTCCATATAGATCTTATCAATGATCCCCGAAATTTGAGGCTTGATCTCAATCTCCTCTTGTGGGATTACCTTCCCTGTAGCCACTGTCTTCTTTTCTATATTGGCTATAAAAGGATTCTTGGTTTCATAGGTAATAGCACCTTTGGAATTCGACTTAATAAAGAAAGCTGCGGCCCACAATGCTCCCAGTGCAAGGACTCCTATCAGTCCATATTTTACGTATTTGTTCATCTTCTTACTATGTTATTTAAAGTTGTTAGTTATTACTCTTCTCGTAAGGCATCAATTGGTTTAATACTCACGGCTCGTTGCGCCGGAATAAGTCCTATTAAAGTACCCAGGATCACCATCACCATTAAAGCGCCGATCACCAAAGGTATAGGCACTGTTGGGTTGGTGTAAGGGAAATCTGTACCCTCTGTTAGTATGCCAATTAAATTTAAAACACCTGCACCCATAATAATTCCGATCACTCCGGCAATCATCGTAAGGAATACAGATTCTAAAATGATAAGCGACCTTACTTCTTTAGGAGTAGCGCCTAAGGCCCTGCGTATGCCTAATTCTTTGGTACGTTCTTTTACCGATATCAGGAGAATATTCCCAATACCAATTACGCCGGCTAAAATGGTAGCCAGACCAACGATCAGGGAAACAAAGGTAAGCCCGTTGGCAAAGCCCATGATCTTCCCAAAGATCTCTCCTAAATTAAAGGCTCCAAAGGCTCTTTCATCATCGGGGTGCACACTGTGAATACTTTTCAAAACTGCTTTTATGTCTTTTTCGACCTGCACAACATCTGCATCATCATAGGCAGCAATGGTAAAATACTGTGCATTATCTCCTGTATTGTATAATTTTTTAAAGGTGCTAAAGGGTATAAATACATCCCCATCAGTGGCAAAAGGTGTGTTTTGAGTTAATTTTGCTACACCCACCACCTGAAAATAGATCCCGTCTAAGCGCACATAAGCACCAATTGGATCCTCATCTTTTTCGAATAGTTCCTGTTCTGTTCTTTCGCCTATTACACATACTTTTCTGGCTTGATCTTCATCTTCTTCATTGATAAAGCGGCCGTTATCATAGATCTTCTGAGTAGCCATCTTGGCGATCACCGGAAAGTAGCCATAAACAGGGTAACTGTTAGACTTAAGACCCCGTACCCCTAAAGCAGATGTGCCTCCAAATACGCCCTTTGTATTTACCGGGGCGATGTATTCTATCTCGGGAACCCTGTTTTTAAGGGTAACCGCATCCTGTACTTTCAGATTTAATCGCCTTCCGGTTTTATATCCCTTATAAGGCATACTGGTGGATTGCGACCAGGTGAAAATGCTGTTTTTAGCTACGGTTTCAAAATTCCTTTCGAACCCATTATCAAGGCCTTTGGAAGCACCTGCAAGGACGATGTAGATAAAGATTCCCCACAATACCCCAATAACAGTGATTATGGTCCGTGTTTTATTCTTTCCGATAGAACCGAAGATCTCTTGCCAGGTATTTTTATCAAATAAAAACTGCATATTATTCGTCTCTTAGTGCTACAATCGGTTTTATTCTCGCTGCGCGCTTGGCGGGAACATATCCTGCCAAACTTCCAAAAAGGATCAAAACCAGCGTGGCCGTAACGGCCAGTCCGGTTCCGATTCCCGGATTCAATATAAAGTAGTCGTCCATTAATTTATCCCCCAGCGTGCTCAAAAGTGCCATCCCTATGATCATTCCCAAAAACCCGGAAATGGTGGTGATAAAAACAGATTCTAATAAAATAACTGAGATCACGGAACGTGGGGTAGCGCCAATGGCTTTGCGAATCCCAATTTCCTTGGTGCGCTCTTTCACTACATAGACCATAATATTACTGATCCCAATAATTCCGGCAATAATGGTCCCAAAGGCTACCAAGGCAGCTATGATAGCTAGTACCCCGGCAAAATCCTGATTTTGCTTTAACTGATCGGCCACGTTTCGGACAAAGAAACCATTTTCGTCATTGGGATTTATAAATTTCTTGTCTTTAAGGTACTTCACCAGATTTCGCTGAAAAGCCATGGCCCCGGCATATCCTAATTCCTCTTTAAATCCAATAACGATCTGTCCTATTTTATCAGTATTCTTCTCAATTAACTGACGGGTAGTATAGGGAATATAGAGTTGCCGTTCTTCATTATCCCCGCCATCATCCTGGTAAACTCCCACTACCTTAAAAACACTCCCTCCCACATCTATGTATTTCCCCATAGAATTCATATTTCCAAATAGGTCTTGTTCCACCAATCTGCCGATTACCGCGATCTTAGTTTTATTCTTAACATCTTCCTGATTGATGTAGCGCCCCTTCATCATAATAGTCTTCTCGGCAAATTGCTGCCCCCAGTCTACCCCAATTGTGGTATAATTATTAGATTCCTCTTTGTATTTCACCAGGGCGGAGCGAAATATCCTTGGTGAAATGTATTCAAGAAACATGGGGAAATCTTTCTTTATATCGGTCAGATCATCGTTCTCAAATTCAATCTGCCTTAAAGATTTGTAGCCCTTATAGGGCATAGAAGTTCTTCCGGGAAATACATACATTACGTTGGTTGCGTCCTGTGAGAAAAAGAATTCAAAGGTATTCTGCAACCCATTGGTCATTCCTACCAACCCAACAAAAATCAGGATTCCTAAAGACACCGTGAACCCTGAAAGAATAGTCCGAAGTTTATTCTTCCGAATAGTGAGAAATATTTCCTGCCAGGTATCCCTACTGAACATAAGAGGAAGCTCTAACTTGTTTAACTTTTTCGTCTTTTACAATTACCCCGTCTTTTAGGTGTACAATACGTTTACACATCTGTGCTATATCGGGTTCGTGGGTCACTACCAGAATGGTATTCCCCAGATCATTTATCTTTTGAATGAGGTCCATAACCTCATAGGATGTGGTGCTATCCAGGGCTCCTGTTAACTCATCCGCCAATAATACTTTTGGTTCTGCAACCATAGCCCTGGCGATTGCTACCCGCTGTTTTTGACCTCCGGAGAGTTCGCTTGGTAAATGATGCGACCATTCCTTTAGACCTACCTGATCCAGATATTTTAACGCTTTCTCCTGCCGCTGTTTTCTTGGCATTTTTTGGTAATAAAGAGGAAGTGCCACGTTTTCAAGGGCTGTTTTGTAATTGATCAAATTAAAGGATTGAAAAATAAAGCCCAGAAACTTGTTTCTGTAATTGGCTGCTTTGGTCTCATTGAGATTTTTGATAGGAATTCCATCAAGAATATAGTCTCCCTCATCTGCTTCATCCAACATTCCCAGGATATTTAGCAAGGTAGATTTTCCCGATCCCGAAGAACCCATAATAGCCACCAATTCTCCTGACTCTACTGTAAAATTGATTCCTTTTAATACATGAAGGGAATTACTTCCCATCTTGTATGATTTATGTAGATTCTTAATTTCAATCATGGTTGGTGCTTTATCGTGTTTAGTTGCCAATCCTTGGATTAGACTGGCAAGTTGTTGATTTGTTACAAATAATTCTCGAAAAATTATGTTAAAATACCCTATCCCCCATATCCTTCGGATTGAAGGGCATTCCAGATCTTGATCTTATCCTGGGCAGTAATTCCTGATATGATCTCTACATAGATCCCATCACTGATTCCCAATTCTAATTCCTTTCTGGTAAATTGCTGGTCTCCGGTAGCTATTTCAACAAAGGGTTTTTTGGTGTCAGTATCGAATTGTACCAGAGCTTCCTTAATCGCCAAAACACTGTCTGCCCGTGCTAAAATAATAGAGGCATTGGCGCTTAAGCCGGCTCTGATAAATACGGTATCCCCCTTGTTTAGTGTTCCTTTTATCTCAAATTGAATAGCCCCATTTTCTGCTTTTCCTTTGGGGGCTATATAATCTAAAACGGCAGTAAATACCTTATTCTCAATGGCTCCTACCGTAATCTCCAGGGGAAGGTTTTCCCTGATCTTTCCTACTTCCGACTCATCTACCTTCCCTTCAAATATCATTTTGTCTACATCTGCGATAGCTGCAATGGTCGTTCCTTCATTAAAATTATTGCTTTCTATAACCTGGTTCCCCACTTCTACGGGAACTTCTAGCACCATCCCACTTACCGTAGCCCTGATCAACGTATTGGCTGCATTGCTTAGACCCCTGGTGGTCCCCGTCTGAACAATGTCGTATCGCTTATTGGCAGCAGAATACCCTTGCTTTGCCTGGTCGTAGGTTACCTGAGCCCTTTCCAGATCTACTTTAGAAACTACGCCTTTGGAGAAAAGTTCACTTTGCCGATCAAAATTTCTACGCTGGTCCTCTAAAGTGATCCTGGCATCTTCAATACTATTTTTAGCATCGTTCAGTGCATTTAAATTTGGCACTACTTTGATCTTGGCGATCATATCTCCTGATTTTACGAAATCGCCTCCTTCTACATAGACCTCTTCTATCACCCCCGAAATATTGGGCTTTATCAACACCTCTTCCAGGGGCAGAATGCTTCCTGTAGCTACCGTTTTTTTAATAATAGTACGTCTTTCTGCCTGTTCCGTCTCATAGACCACTGGGTCCTCTGCATTCTTCTGATACAAATAGATCATAGACCCGCCAAAGGCAATTACGATGATTAGTAAGATGATAATGGTGATTGATTTTTTCATTTTATGATAGTGTTTTTTTGATTGATTTAGTTTACTCGGTTCTTAAGGCATCTATAGGTCTTACTTTTATAGCACTTTGTGCCGGAATAAATCCAGCCAACAACCCTGAAATAACGAGGATCAAAAGTGCCGCTGTAACAACACCCAGATTTACACTTGGATTCATAAACATATCTACAGGGCCATTTGCATCCAGGATGGCATTTACTCCGTAAATAAAAAGGGCACCAAAGACAATTCCGGCCATTCCGGAAATAATAGTCAGGAAAATTGACTCCAAAAGGATCTGTTTTTTTATGGACCAGGGATCTTCCCCCAAAGCCCTGCGAATACCTATTTCCTTAGTACGTTCCTTTACCACGATCAACATAATATTACTTACGCCAATAATTCCAGAAAGCAGCACTAAAATCCCTACGAAATAGCCTATAAAACTCATGGCTCCAAAAAGGCTCTCCACCCTGTTGTATTCTTCGTACAGATCAAAAAAACCTATTGCCCGTGTATCCTCCGGATGTACTTTGTGAACCCTTTTCATCTCATTGACAATGTCTATTTTCAAATCTGAAATAGGGTAGCCATCCTGTGCAGTGATCGCCATCCATCCTACATTGTTTCCCTGATTAAAAGCTTGTGAAAATGCAGTGAAAGGCACAAAAATCTCCTTCTGTCCTTCCTCTCCATCGCCATTATTACTTCGTTTCTTATAAGTTCCCACGACCATAAAATTAACTCCCTGTATCTTGATATAAGATCCCAATACTTCTTCTTCCTTTTCATAAAGCTCATTCTTTACACCCAGACCAATGACTGCAATCTTGCGTTTTTCATCTATATCGTTTTGATTCAGAAAACGCCCATGGGTGATGGCCATAGGTTCCTGCTTGATGATCTCCGGATAATCCCCGTAGACATTATAGGCACCTGTCTTGATCCCTTTAACAACATTGTTATTGCCCCCAAAGCCCCCAAGCTGATTTCTCGGGGAGATAAACCTTAATTGAGGAAATTTTTCCCTTAGGGTTCCTACATCCTCAATTTTATAACGAAAGTTTCTGCCTATTGGCAGTCCCATATGCGCTTTGGTGGTACTTCGGGTCCACATGAACATGGTATTGGTAGCGATGTCACCAAAATCGGCTCGGATCCCATTCTCCAATCCCTTACCAGCAGACAAAAGAATAATAAGTATAAGGATACCCCAGAAAACACCAAAGGCTGTAAGAACAGTACGGAACCAATTAGTGGTAAGTACCTCCAAAACCTCTTTCCAACGATCTCTGTTAAACATAGTTCCTTTAATATTTTATTTTATTCGTCGCGCAGGGCATCAATAGTGTGAATATGGGCAGCTCTCCATGCCGGGAAAAACCCGGCCAGGGTACCGGCAAAGATCAATACAAAAACAGTGGCCAGCGCTACATTAAAATTCACTGACGGATTTTTTACGTAATCTACTTCAATGTAAGGGCCCACAATTTCCAATAATCCCATACTAAAAATAAGTCCGGCAAATCCTGAGATAGCCGTGACAAAAATAGCTTCATGCAAAATCATGCCTATGATAGACCAGGGCTTGGCCCCCAGCGCTTTTCTAATCCCTATTTCCCTGGTGCGTTCCTTGACCACGATAAGCATGATATTACTTACCCCAACCACCCCTGCTATAATGGTACAGATGCCAACGAACCAAAAAAAGAATTTGATGTTCCCCGTAAGACTAAAATATCTTTTAGCCTCTTCGAGGGCACTCCAGACCTGAATTGCACTAGTGTCATCCGGGGCAACTGTATGTACTTGTTGTAGATGAGAACGCAAATTTTCTTTAAAGGCAACAGCCTGGTTTACGGCTTCATCAAAATTTTCAACCGGGGGTAAGGTATAGGAGATGTTACTGATTCTATCTGCCCCGTTAAATACTTTTTGAGCGGTTGTGACCGGAATATAAATCCGCTCTTCTTCGCGTTCTTCCCGTTCGTCAAAGACCCCGACGATCTTGAACAGCACTCCTGAAATATTTATATATTCACCTATGGGTGTGTCTACTGCTTTAAAAACATCTTGTTGGATCTTTTTCCCAATTATGGCGACCTTACCAGTAGATACTTCATCCTGATAATTCAGAAAACGCCCTTCTGCAAGTTTGGCATTATCAATAAACTGATAGTCATAGGAAACCCCTCGAACTCCATAAACCAATGCTTCCTTACCGTAATTAACCGTGACGTTGCGCACAAAGATCAGGGGCGATTTATACTCTATTTTATCGCCAAATAAAGCATTGGAACTACTGTAATTACTATTGCGTAATTGAATACTCCTACCCGGATTTAAACCCTTGTATTCTTTGGTAGTCACACCAGGCCATACTTCTACAATGGTGGTGGCATCTTGTTCAAATTCATAAGCAATCCCATTCTGCATCCCCTGGCCAAAACCAAGAAGGATGACCAACATAAAGATGCCGGAGGCTACAGAAATACCTGTGAGAAACGTACGTAATTTATTTTTCCTGATGGTATCGAAGATCTCCTGCCATCTTTCCAGATCAAACATTGGGTTAGTGTTTACAAAATGAGATACTATCTATAGACTGGGAATAGTCTGTTTTGTTACAGCTATACTTGTAAAATCTATGTTAAATCTTCGTTATTCTAGGATTTCATCTTTCGATAAATAAAGAAAAAAAGTGCACCTATCAGGATATACGGAATAGCCATCAGATACACAATTCCGTTATTGATCCCTTCTGCCACAGCCGTATTATCTTCACTTTCCAGTACTGCCCTGCACATAGCGCATTGTGCCTGTCCCAGAAAAGGCAAAAAAAGAGCCAACCCTCCCAGCAGCAACTTCTGCATTTTAATTTTTATAGGGTTCTTTCTAAACATAGGCACTAATTCTGATTAATAGCTATAATAAGGCGATATCATAAGATACACCACTACTCCTGTGACAGCCACATACAACCAAATTGGAAATGTGATCCTGGCCAATTTTCTATGCTTTTCAAAATTCTTTAAATAGGCCCTCGCATAGGTATGCAGTACCAGAGGAATGATGGCTATAGACAAAATAATATGGCTTGCCAGAATAATATAATAGATATATTTTATAAAGCCTTCGCCACCAAAAGGAGTAGAATCTGAGGTCATATGATAGGCCACATACATCACCAGAAATAGCAGGGACAGCGCTATACAACTGGTCATCAGGTTTTGATGTAGTTGTTGTTTTCCATTCTTTATGGCCCAAACTGCGATGATCAGCAAGAGTGCCGTTAGTCCATTTATAGAGGCATATATAGGAGGAAGAAAACCCAGTGGTTCTACATTGGGAATGCGCACGCCAAACAAAACAGCAACGACAACAGGGATGAGTATTGATATGATCAATATCCCTCTATTTACCTTTTTCTCTTTAAGTGAAATAGTACTCATTTTACTCTTCCAATAATTTTTTAATGTCCTCTTTTAAAATACTAATTTGTTCTCTCTCCCCTTCAAAATTCTCACCCTGAGAGGGTTTAATGGTACCTCTGTAATAAATAATAGGATTCCCATAATTGTCCTTTCTGGAACGCAAATAGCCATTTTTATCAACAAGGGCAAAAAGTCCGGAATGTTCAAATCCCCCCGGTACGTCGGGCGCACTGGCAGCGAAGATGTTAAAGCCTACATTGGCCAGTTCATATATTTTTTCTGAATCACCCGTAAGTAAATTCCAATCCATATCCGTAATCCCGTACTTCTCCGCATATTCTTTAAGGATCATAGGGGTGTCATACTCCGGATTGATGGTAAAGGATGCAATCCCAAAATCATCAAACTCTCTAAATTCTTCCTGAATCTCCACTAAATTTTCATTCATGATGGGGCAAATACTTGGGCAGGTAGTAAAAAAGAATTCTACCACATAGACCTTCCCACGATAATCATCATTACTGATCAGCAGGCTGTCCTGATTGATAAAACTAAATTCCGGAACCCTGCGTTTTTTTCCGTCCAGGGTTATGTATACCAAAGGGCTATCTACTCCTTCGGCTACATTCATACGGGTATTTTCAACAACCTTGCCCGATTTAATCCTGTCTACGATCCTGGGGATAAAAATGATCCCAAAGACCAGTACAACCAGGGAGACCCAAACGTATGTGTATTTATTTTTCATTAATTAGATCGCTGTGCATTGTTTTTCTTTAATGCCAATCTGTATTCCGCAAGAATAATCTTTACATCGTCTTCCATCTTATTGTTCAAATCTGCTACGGAGGTGGCATTAAAACCATATTTTGTGCCTTCGTCCTCATCTTGTTTCCTTCCTCTGAGGTTCATGTCCTTATCTATAATAAAGACATACGGCGTCCCCATGTCTGCATCTAACGGCACATCGGTCTTCAGGGAGTTATAAAATCGTTCAATCTCGTCATCCTCCGCATAGATAAATTTCCAGTTAGAGGCATCGGTTAAGTTATTGAGTTCTTTTTTGATCTCCTGAACCACAGAATCTGTGCCGATGGGCATTACCATGAGCATTTGAAAATCCTTGAACTCATAAAAGCGCTTATAGATCTTCTGATTCAGATTAAACGCATTTCCCTTTTTTAAGGCAGCATTCCTTCCTAAAAATCCCAGAATGGTGATCTTGTCCTGAAGAGTCACCGAGGCATCAAGGGAACGCACGTCTTGTACCTTTTCAGTAAGTACCGGAAGTTTTCCGAAGTTGTTTACGCCTGAGGCAAAAAAGAGATAGGCTACCAAAGGAAGAACGAATAAAACCACCAGGACAAAAGTCTTTTTCATATCCGTTTATAATATCATACAAAAATAAAAAAGACGGTTGTTATACCGTCTTTATATGTTGTTAATTCCATGTTAGAAATTCCATTCTATAAAGCCGTCCTTAAAGACATTGTAAATATAATCGGCCTCGAATAACAAGATAAAGATTAGATAACTAACCAGGAAGATAGGTGTCCATACTATGGCACGCCTAAGGGAACTTTTCTCATCTCTAAGGTGCATAAAGTCCCATGCAATATAATAAGCCTTTACCAGGGTTAGGATGATAAAGATCCAGTTGAGTAATTTCATTCCAACAAAGGTATTGGCCACCAAAATATGTGGTTTTGTAATACCTAAAGCTACCTCGATAGTGGTAACTACGGAAAGAAATATGAGTACTCCCCAAATCTTTTGGGTGTTCGATTTAAATTTCAACGTCCCCCTAAAGATGGCTAATTTATGTTCGTGTGACATGCGTATTACTTTTATAAACTTTTAATATGACCGCTTTTTATACAAGATAAAAGAAGGTAAAGACAAATACCCACACAAGATCTACAAAGTGCCAGTACAGCCCCACTTTCTCAACCATTTCATAATGACCCCTGCGTTCATAGGTGCCTAATATGATATTGAAGAAGATAATGACGTTGATCACTACCCCTGAAAAAACGTGAAATCCGTGAAAACCTGTGATAAAGAAGAAGAAGTCAGCAAATAATCGGCTACCGTATTCATTCCTTATAAGGTTGGCCCCTTCTACCACTAATCTGGCATCCTTGATCTTAGTTAGGGATTCTTCTCTGGTTAGCAAAGTCTTGTGCCCCTCTTCATTAATGGTTTCTGTCCTGATCAAAATATTAGGATTGGACAAAAAACCTTCTGTAACTTCATTTAGAGAATAGCTCGGCAAACTTCCTTCACCGTAAAACCATACACCTTCATTGGCATCATGTTCAGTTCTTTCCCCGGGAATGACCTTGGCAAAATCTACCAGGGCAGCACGCTCGCCGGTATCTGCTTTTACAAATTGAAGGATACGACCTCCTTTGGTCTCCAAAGCCCCGTAATCTCCTTTAATAAAAGTAGCCCATTCCCATGCCTGAGACCCAACGAAGATGGCACCTCCAATAATGGTGAGGAACATATAAAGAATAGCTTTATTCTTCATCATTTTATGGCCTGCATCTACTGCCAGAACCATAGTCACTGAGGACATGATCAGTACAAAGGTCATAAAAGCCACGTAATACATGGGGAAATTCCCATGGATAAAAGGCACGTGCGTAAATACCTGATCCGCAATGGGCCAGGTTTCTATAAATTTAAATCTGGAAAATCCGTAGGATGCCAAAAAACCGGAAAATGTAAGGGCATCAGAGACTATAAAAAACCACATCATTAATTTGCCGTAACTCGCCCCTAAAGGTTGGTTACCGCCTCCCCATACATTCTCTTCCTCTGCTTCTGTAGTAATGGTAGAATCCATAAAGTATTGATCGTATTAAGATAATATTAGCAAAAATACATTTTTTTCATCTAAAGAAAAGCGATTCTCTTTCTGAAAAAGACATAATTTTCTTTTGATTTTAAAAGAAATAGAAAAAGATCATCAAATAAACCCATAAAAGGTCCAAAAAATGCCAGAAAGTTAATCCCAACTCCATCCCCAATAAATTATCCGCGGTATATTTTTGTTGTACTTGTCTTACCAAAACCACTATAAGTGAAATGATCCCTGCCGCCACGTGAAGCACGTGTACCGCCGCAATCAAAAAAATGTAAGACATGGTAATATTACTGGTAGGGCCCGTAAAATAATATCCCTGAGCAATGATCTCAGAAAACCCAGTGAATTGCAACACAATAAATACGATGCCAAGGAAAAGCGTGGCAAATAGCCAGTTAGATGCAGTTTTTTGTTCATTTTTTCGAACTGCATTCTTCGCCAGCATATACGAGAAACTACTTAAGATGATGACAGCCGTACTGTAATAAAAAGCAGTAGGGAGTTTAAAATCTGACAACCAATCTTCACGCGCACTACTTACAATAAAAGCACTTGTCCATCCGGCAAAGCCCATTAATAAGCTAATGATGCCAAACCAAAGCATCATCTTCTTCGCCCTTGCATTCTTTTCCTGCTGCGTTCCTTGTGTAAGATCCATAGTTTTAAATAAATTTATCTGCCACGTATACCACCTGCATAAGACTGATATAGGTAACACTCGCCAGCATTAATTTCCTGGCAGAGGCATTGTCTCTTTTTTCAAATAATTTAAAAGCAAAAACCAGCATTACCATACCCATCAGGAACACTATAATGCCACCCGGGATAGAAAGTGAAAGTTTTCCTGTGATTCCAAATACCGGGATCACGGAGATAATGATCATCCACACCGTGTACATAATTATCTGCACCGCTGTACCCTTGTCTTTTTCACCCGTTGGGAGCATTTTAAAGCCCGCTTTTTTATAATCCTCATCTAACATCCAGGCCAAGGCCCAGAAATGAGGAAACTGCCAGAAAAACTGTATCATAAACAAGGTGCCAGGTTCAATCCCAAAATCGTTGGTTGCGGCCACCCACCCCAACATAAAAGGAATAGCCCCTGGAAAGGCGCCAATAAATACAGCCAGAGGAGTCTTTGTTTTTAACGGGGTATAAACACTGGTGTACAAAAAAATGGAAATGGCACCAAACATTGCTGTTTTTGGATTGAGAATGTACAGCGTAACAATCCCTAAAAGTGTCATGATTACCGCTATAGTAAGCGCCATTGAAGGTGTCATTCTCCCTGAGGGAATAGGTCTGTTCCTGGTGCGAGACATTAAAGCATCGAGGTCCTTTTCGATAACCTGATTAAAAGCATTAGACGCCCCCACCATGCAATAACCTCCAAATGCCAGGAGCAATACGGCACTCCACTCAATTTGTGTAGCTCCTAAAAAATATCCTGCGATGGATGAAAAAACAACACTGAGGGCTAGCCGCGCTTTGGTAATCTCCTTAAAATCGGAGAAAACCAATGCCATGGAATGTGTTTTTGCCGTACCTACCGCCGTTTTCATCAAGATAATTATAAGGGTGCAAAGATACAGCCCTTGGCATTTTCTTGCAACGAATTGGCATTCTTTATGGTATCTTTAATAAAAGATCAAATTGAACTTCTTATGAAACTATGTTCCAGCCTAAAAACCTGTCTTTTCTTCCTTTGCAGTGCGTTGGCCCTTACCGCACAAAACAAGGAAGTAGTCATCACCATAGACACACTTTCGCCTCAAGTCTTTATGTTAACCGGCCAGGGCGGAAACATTGGGATCTATGTTGGAACGGACCATGTTTTTATGATCGATGATCAATTTGACCGACTTAGTGAAAAAATAAAAGCCAGCATCTCAAAACTATCGGACAAGCCCATAACCTTTCTTTTTAATACCCATATGCATGGAGACCATACAGGTGGGAATGCCAGTTTTAATGGTCCAGGGACCACCATAGTGGCTCATGACAATGTACGGAACCGGATTTTGGAACGGGAGAAGAAAAACCTCGAAGAGGCCAAGATCAGTGAAGAATATTTAAATAATATGCTACCTGAGTTAAGTTTTTCTGATAATATCACATTTTATGATGGAGATGAGACCATTCTGGGCTTCCATGTACATCAGGCGCATACAGATGGGGACGCCCTGATTTATTTTATGGCCAATAACGTGCTACACATGGGCGATACGTATTTTGCAAATCGCTATCCCTATATTGATCTCAAGAGTGGTGGAAGTGTGGAAGGCCTCATTGAAACCCAAAAGAAGGCCCTAATGCTTATTAATGATGAGACCATTATTATTCCGGGGCACGGCAGGCCTTCCAATAAAAAAGAACTTTCGGCTTATATTGGCATGTTAGAGGAGCTCAGGAAAAATGTGGACATGGCGATCATGTCGGGTGCAAGTCTGGAGGAGGTAAAAGCAAATTCGACAATTACCGCCAAGCATGATACAGCTTTTGAGGGCGGATTTATTTCTGCCGAAGCCATCCGTGAAAGTTTTTACATGAGTCTCCAAAATAAAGAAAGCGAATAAGTTTGTAAATCTTATCCGCTCATAGTATTCGTAAAACTCCTTATTTTAGAATAAAATTAATGGGTATCCTATTAAGCATACCAAAAAAAACCCTGACCGATTGGCCAGGGTTTTTAAATATATCTGCAGTAAATTTTATTGTAGTTTAAACACGATCGGGATACTGAAGGGCACTCTTACGGCTCTTCCTCGTTGCTTCCCTGGGGTCATTTTAGGTAATTTCTCAATGATCCTTAGCGCCTCAGCTTCTAAGTTCTTATCCGGACCTCTGTAGCGGATGTTTCCGATACTACCATCTTTCTGAATTGTAAACATTACGTTTACACGCCCCTGGACTCCCATTTCCTGAGCAATCTCAGGATAGCGGAAATTCTTGATGATATGTTTCTGCATCATTTCATTAAAACAAGCTCTTTTATCACTGGCTCCTTCACAACCCGGAAAAACGGGCACATCTTCAATGACAGCAAAAGGAACATCCACGTCTAAATCATCATCCATAACCTCAACATCCTCTACCTCAATGATCTCCTCTTCCTGACTGGTCTCTGTTGATTCAATAACGGTTTCTTCAACCTCTTCCTCATCCTCTACAACCTCAATCACTTCCGGTGCTGCTGGTGGCGGTGGCGGTGGCGGTGTTTTGATCTGTTCCGTTAGCGGCACTTCTTCATCCAGCATGTCTTCCACATTCAGGGAAATATCATAATCTGTAGCCTCGTCATAAGTTTTCCACTCAAATGCTATAAAAACTAAGGCCATAACAACAGCCAAACCAAAGACAAAATAGAGGCTACTATTATTCCTTAAGTCGGCTTTTGGATTCTTTTTAAGTTCCATAATTCTTGATTTTAACGTTCGCTAATTTAACTATTAATTTATAAAAACCGCAATTAATTTTCCCATTTTAAGCCAGATCCTTTGTAAAAAACGGTCATTATCAACAAAGATCCCAAAAGTGCCCCAACAGAATTTGCCATTACATCCATCAATTCAGCACTTCTGTAGGTGGTTAAGTACTCCTGCAATACCTCAATAAGTATACCATAAAATACCAACCCAACAAAAGAAATCCCTAAAATTATCAATTTAGAGATCCGGCCTTTTGAAATTTCCCTTCCAAAAAGTCCGCCAAGTACACTGGCAATAAAGTAAAAGCTAAGATGTACCAGTTTATCAAAGTGTGGAATTTTGATATCCAGGTTATTATCCCCTTCGAACGAAATAAGGCTTAGCACCGTAATGAACACCATCCAGGCCAAAAATCCGATACGATACCTGATATTTTTAAGCACCCACCAGTTCCTTATAAGCTGCATCACTTAAAAGGCCTTCTATTTCAGAAGGGTCACTGAGTTTTATTTTGATCATCCATCCATCGCCGTAGGGATCCGAATTAACTTTTTCCGGCTCATCTTCCAGCGCCTCATTAAAAGCCACGATCTCTCCGCTAAGGGGCAGAAAAAGGTCTGAAACAGTCTTTACCGCTTCTACAGTTCCAAAAACCTCCTCTTTATCCAGAGTTTCGTCTAAGGTCTCCACTTCTACGTATACAATGTCACCTAATTCACCCTGAGCAAAATCAGTGATGCCCACCGTGGCCATATCACCTTCAATGCGGATCCATTCATGGTCTTTTGTATACTTTAAATCGGATGGTATATTCATTTTCTAAGAATTAGTTATGAAGGCAAATGTAACTGATTCTTATTAGGTTTTCAAAAAAGTAGTTGGGCTTAATTCCCAAAATTATATCGAAGGGTAAAGCCGGTATTGATAGTTGTTTGCGGGAAAGCTGTAGAAACGGCAAATTGAGAGAAAGAATAGTCGTAAAAAAACAGGGCATTTAGGCTTTTACTCAGGGCATAATCTGCAGTGAATTTAATAGATAAAAGGTTTTGACCACTGGTGATCTGGTTGTTGTCAAGGTCCAGATTCCGAATGATAGTAATGTTGTCTCTAAGGGTAACATCGGCCTTCAGATTCAGATCTCCCTTGAGTCGTTGCTTCTCCCCGCCAATGTTGGTCACAAATTTTACATCTTTAAATCGATATCCCAGTCCAACGGTATATTCCTTTCCGTTGATCTCGGTGAGCAGGTTGTTGTCAAAACTTAAAGAAAGGGCTCGATCTGCTCTCACTTCCGCCACTACACTCATTGAGTTCTTCATCTCAAAATCTACCCGCATCAACGGATTGAACTGATCCGTAAGTACTACATTGCTTATAATATTTTCTGAAAGGAAATTCTGATTTTCAGGGTCTATAGTACCATTCTGGCGTTCCAGATTGGTCTGGTAATTATTAATGCTGTAGGCGGCACGGTACCCATGACTCAGCGAGAACCGTTTGAATTTCTTCTTAAACCACTTGTTGCGCATAAGGCCCGTGTACTTTATGTTCCAGTTAGGGATAGGGATATCTCTGAAGGCATCCAGGTTAACCCTATTTACATCCTGGCCTGTGTAGGCGGCAAAGAATGCCGGAAGCAATACATCCTGACTTGTATTTCCATATCGGATTGGGAAGCCATCGGTATCTACCCCTTCATCTGCACCTCCGCGGTCTGAAATTACCCTGTTGGCAATGACAATACGGTTCTGCTTAAAGGTTTCAAAATTATCGGACGTAAACTCATCACTTTTAGAAAAGAAGGTACCTAACATGATCGTGGAAATACTGAAATTTCCAAAGGTATTTGGGGTTTGAACAATGTATTCTCCAGATTCGACCTTAAAGTTCTCCTGAAGACTACTGGAGAATTGCCGATCTGCCACCAGGTCTATGGTCAGATCTTGCACAGGTTGCGCAGTAGCCGTAATATTCAATTGCTTGTTGGTGCGCTTTATAAACTGCTCGTTAAATTCCGGAAAGACCGTTAGCCATCCATTCCGCGCAGCTTCAAAGCGCACGTCAGCCTGACTTCCGAAAACAAATCCTAAAGTAGGTCTGGCTGTGCCAATAAATCCTATAGACTGCGTATAGCCAGGCAGTACCTGCCCGTTGTTCTCGTTGTAATTTATATTGAGACGTTTTATCATGGTAATTACGTCTATGGCAGTATTCCACAGTCCGGAAGTTTTCTTTACGGTGGGGACCTCTGTGCCCGCCGCCGGGTTTCCTGCCTTATCTCGTCTTACCGGTGCCACGGCTCCTTTGCCCGTATTCTTTTTTAGTCCAATCTTGTCATAGAACCGCTGCATATTTAAAGTAGCAGTTATATTGTGCGTATTGGCGTTCTGAATAGTATTGATATCTTCCAAGGTGACCTCTCTGATCGCATCTCCCCCGCGCTGCCAGTCAAAATTACTGGTATAGGTGTATTGGGCGTTGATAAAATCGAGAATAGGGATCTTATTAAGCGGCAATTCATAATTCAACTGCATTTGCTGTGCATGCCTGTTTGGTTCCCCTATATCAAAAAATCCGTCCCATACATTTAAGTCCTGGTTGATCAGGGAATTCGGGTTTCCTTCTTCCTCAAAATAATTCCGGACAATATTATTATTAGAGGCCGTAAGGTTTAGCCTTAAAGACTTTGTGATACTGTAATTAAGTGCATACTGCCAATTGAACAAATAATTGCGTTGTTGCAATAAAGGAAGTTCTAAACGTTCTATCCCGGGCTCCAATACATCACGAAAACGCTGCTGGTTAAATTGGCGGTTGATATTAGATTGAACAGAAATACTAGTGGGCAAAAGATTTAGGTTCAGGTCCTTTAGCCATTTCCAGTAGTTTCCTGTAAAAAGCGAATCTTTCTTGGCAAAAGGTGCCACGGTCACTGGCTTGAAATTATGATTATAAATAAAGCCGGTCTGCACATTCTGATCTCTCAAATTAGCGATCTCAAAATCGCGATGTTCGGTCTCATTAAAGGAGTAATTAAAGGTAAAATTCTCAATATCGTAAAAATTGGCTTCAGCATCTTCTCCCCTGTTCTTGCGTACCCCAATAAAATTGATGCTGGTCCTTTTGGTATAATCCTCGGCCTGTTCACGGATCTCATCGGCTTCCTGGGCGGTATCTGCCGCAGTGATTCTGTCATCTAGCTTAAGATCGTCATACACAGGATCAAATTCCGGAGTGATCAGTTGTTCCGAGATCCCATAATTAAAAGGTATCTGCAGATTCCATTTTTTTGGCAAAAGCTGGCCAAGTTCCACATTGGTAACCACGTCATAAGAAATAGCATCTTCCCTGGCCCTTTCGTTGGGCATTTGATCTATAGCGCCAAAGCCTGAAGTACTCTTGCTTCCGGTAGCAGAAACATTAGCAAAATCGGCAATGTTACCATCGAAGGCGGCAATGGCAGCCCAACCTCCCTGGTTGTCCAGGCCGGCTAATCGCAATTCGTTAAACCATACTTCCCCTCTTGCGGGAACATTATCAATGTTCTTAATACCCACCATCATACTTCGGATGCTTCCCAGCGATGGATTTCCCCGGATTCCAATCCGCACCTGACCTAGTGTCCTGGGTGCAAACTCGGCCACAGTTATTACCTCACCATCTACGATCTCATAATAGGTTGCATCTCCCAGTGTCTGATCTGAAATGCCTTGTGATTTTACCTTTTTCAGGTCGTCAAGGGCAATATCAAGTTCGTTCACTGCCGGCCAAATATCTTCAGGAGACGTGGCACCAAAAGATGTAAATTCTAAAGGCACTTCAATTTGATAGTAGTTTTCTGAAAAGTCGGTCCCGATCCTTAAAAATCCAACCAGTGGAATATCCCCATCCAAATAATCCGAATCCAGGATCTCCTCGGCATGCATAAACATTTTTAGTCGTTCGTACTGCCGCACATCTATATTTACATTTTTAAAAACCCCTCTGGAATCCTGGGCTTCTAGATTTTCTACCACAAAGGAAAGGGATTGTTCGTTTTGCCGGATAATTGTATTGTTGTTATTGAGCTGTTCCCGAAGTACACCCGGAGGCAATACGTAGGGAATTGGGATCCTGGAATTATTCTCTTCTATATTTACCGTATTTACATCTACTATGGTATTGTCATCAGACGGGTCATCATTGTTTTCCTGAAGTGTTTTAGTGTAATTTCTCCAATCTCCCCTTACAAGATCGAGAGTGGCAAAACGCAATACTACATTATCTGTAAAGCCGGTTAGATACATACGCATAAAACTGATGGACCTAAAATCTGAGATGCCTCCCACAGCATCGGTAAAATCACTTAACGGAATTTTGTATTGGATCCAACGCCTGTTCAATTGGCTGCCATTGGGTAAGTTAGGGGTAATACCCTCCTTGATATCCGTAACATACGGATCATTCACTGTAGTATTAGGCCTTATCTGAATACGGTATTCATAATAGCTGTTGATAGTGTTCATGGTAAGATCCCTGTCTACATCTTCTACGTCTGGCAGGGTAGTAGAACCTCTGTTGGTATTGGTTACGGTCACCGGTGAGTTGCCATCCACATTATTGAAATCGAGATATCGCTCCAAAATTCCTCCTTCGCGATTCAGATAGTACTGATAGTTATCCAGGGCAGGATCTTCTGCCGGACCATTATACCCCTGTAGTGCTTCATCTGCATCAGTTAAACCGTCAAAACCCAGATCCTGCAGGGTCCTGTTGGTTTCATCCGCATCAAAGGCGTATACCAGGGATTGTGTTGCGGGAACCTTGCCCCAAATGGTGTTAGTGGTGAGATCATTACTGTTTACTCCTGGCAGACCATTCTCATATTGCTTTCGGCCATCCGCCAGTATGTCTTCTGATATATTCCCTAGGTTAAAGACCAGTTCACCTGGACCGGTAGCAATACCATCCACGTAGGGATCCATCACCCAGAACTGTACGAATTCCACATTCGATTGTTCAAAATTCGTACTACTCAGCGAGCGCATGATCCCTGCCCACTTCTCATTGGGCTGTTCTGTGCCAAAATCAGGATTGGCATTGTAAGGACCTTTTTGTGTAGGGTAGTACGCTAGATCGAGGGTGTTTTGCACGGTTGTTTGTCCTTGTGCAATATCTATTTGCGGAAATACTTCATCGATAAAAACGCGGCGGGTTTCATTGGTAGAAAGATCATTATCTGAGATACCCGAAGGCCTTTGATTGGTAAAAAATATGGGATCTATGGTATACCAGGCCATTTTTGCTCTTTCGTATCCCACCTGCAGATCGGTCTCACCTTCGTCCAAAAATTCCAAAGGAGTACTCGCCAGAGACCAACCGAGGGAAGCACGGATATCTATCAGGGCCTGTGCTCCTTCAAAATCATCCAAATAGGTTGTTGTTTCTCCCATAAAATCCGCATTCTTTGGCGAATTTGGAATAAGGTAGGCCACTTCTCCCCTGAGGGAAATATTCGAAGGGACATCTGTATCTATATTGGGAAGATGGTTAACAAGGCGCGTTAAGAAGGGAACTTCTGTAGAGAAGTTACCATTGAGACCAAAAATTGTATTGTTCACAGGTTCTATACCGAAATTCGACTTTTGGGTCAAGGGCCTTTCATTCAGGTTTAGAAGGGTTCCACCTAACACAAATTTCTCATTGAATTGGTGTTCAACATTCACCCCGGTAAATCTTCTTGTCTGCTGCCCAAAAACAGCATTGTTCTCTACAGAGATATTGATAGGTGTATTGGAGGCCTGCAAACTTGGATCGAGTATCTGCACCGTCCCTGCCTGGTAATTAACCGTATAGTCTATCCCTTCCTGCAATTGTCTTCCCCCGGCGGTTACTCTAACGGATCCCCTGGGTACATTAAAGGCTCCAATGGGAATCCCGTTACTTCCTTCAGATTTATATCTTCCTTTTAATCTGAATCTGTTCTTCTCGGCATCCTGAAGGGAAGAGGCCTTGGTATTGGCATACATGTTTCTGAAAACATATTTTTGCTGGTTCACATTGTAGCCCTGATCATTGGCCACATCGTAAGTTCCCCCACCTAACAAATCAAATAGGAACTCCCCGAAAGGTTCCACTTTGGTAAAAATGATCTGACCCCCTTGCGTATTAACTGTAATTCCAGGAACAAAATCGAAAAACCCATCCCCTCCAGGCTGCACGTCGCGGTATACATTAAGTCGGTCTAAATTAAAGACATCTAATAAAATTCGGTCTTCCAGGGGTTTTGGGGTCGATGGCCAACCCGTGTTGGGGTCTACCGGGGTAATATAGTTTCTGGGTGTAGGATCGGAATACAGAATGTTCAATTTAAAATCATCCTCACTCAATTGAAAGGCTCCTGTGGAGTAAATATTTTTCATCATCAGATCCCAGATAGGATCATTGACATTGGTAATGTTACTTTTTAAAAGCTTCAGGATCAGAGTATTGTTGGTGATCACTGGTGTCACTCCTCCGGCAACAGTAGTGGCGTCCAGGCCTCCATTGGCAAATTCTCCCACCTGGTATACTTCTCCGTTAAACGTATATTGAAAGGCAACACCTAATACTTCGTCATTGCTCAATCGCTGATTGAGGGAGATATAACCAAGCTGCGTATTGTATTGGTAGTCTCGGATGGGCTCCAGTTTGCGTGCATTTTCCAAAATGGCATAGTCAAATCCCTGGTTGATCTGATACCCGCCTGCAATATTAAATCCGCTTTCCACGGTGGCAATATCCCTGATGTCTGGTGTAAGGGCCCCTCCGCTATTGATAAGGGCAGGGTCAAAATCATTGGCCCCGTTCCTTGGCAAGTCGGGATTTGTAGCGGAGAAGTTAAAAAACCCAGCGGGATCCCCATTGGCAATCCCAATACGTGTTTTCTCTTCCAGGGCCTCTCCAAGATCCTGAATAGCTACTACGTTGCGAACATTCAGGGTTTGCTGACTGCGGTTGGTTACCCAAACCTCTAGCCTTGTGATCTGCACCTGGCTGCGGATATACGGATAATTAGACAATGCCTGATCGTATTGATCCCTGAAATACTGTGCTAAATAAAAATGCCTGTCCTCATCATAATCCAGTGCGGTAAGTTCAAATTCGTTGAGGGTTCCTCCCCCCTGTGCCACCACGGTATTGTTCTGGGAACGTTGTTCAGAAAAGACAGCTGTTACGGTGGTCTTTCCAAATTGCAGTTGCGTCTTTACCCCAAAAAGACTTTGGGCACCTGTGATTAGCGAACTGTTTAAGGGCATGTTCACATTACCCACTTCAATTTTCTGAATAATATCATCTTCGGTGGGCGTGTAGTCTAGTTTTACTAAGTTCTGAAAATCGAAGGTAGCTTCGGTATCATAGTTGGCCGTTACTTGTAATCGTTCTCCAACTTTACCAAGCATACTTAAGCTTATCCGTTGGTCAAAATCGAAAGATAAATTGGTACGGTTCCTGGGAGAAAGCGCAGGGTTGTCATTTTTTTGCCAGATAACACCCAGGTCCATCGCCACAGAACCTTGTGGGATCACTTCTATGGTGTTACCACCAAAAACCGATTCAAAGAAATTGTTGTTGACGTAAAAATTAGGCAGCAGGTTTCGCCTTGCTTCTTCACTTCCCTCCTTTTTCCCGGAAAATGCATCTATCTTATCCTTAAAATAAGACTTGATACCTTCCTTTCGCACCAGTTCCAGATATTGCTCCCGAGTGAGGATCACCGGATAGTTGATATCGTAGTTGCCTACGCTCTCCGTGTAAATATATCGGTCTAGTTGTGGATCATAAATGTATTTGGAGACTACACTTTTAGGATTCGGCATTTTGATCTTGCCCAGAGCCACTCCTGTTTGAACAGAATCTGCAGGCTGCTCTTCAGTTTCCTGAGACCACGAAGTAGTGGCCCAAAAGAAAATGAAGGATAGGAAAAAAAGCTTAAATGTAGATTTAAGAAAAGTGTTTGCCCCTGTTTTCAAACTAATTACAAATTTTTCAGCGCGTGTTTGATAATGTCCTCTACGCTTAGAGAAGTATCCTGGCCTAAAACCTTGTCCACGGCCTTTTCGGCCTGCTTTCTTTGAAAGCCAAGAACCTCTAAAGCAGATAACGCTTCTTCTTTATTTGTATTGTTTGAATTTGGGTAAACTTCGTCCAGATCGTAAATTTTTAAAACTTTGTCCTTAAGATCAAGTATTACGCGCTGGGCCGTCTTGGCGCCAATGCCTTTTATGGCTTGAATAGAAGGGACATCACCGGTAGCAATTGCGTCCCTGATCTGATGGGGTGTCATTGAGGAAAGCATGGTCCTTGCGGTACTAGATCCAATGCCTGAAACAGACAAGAGCAGTCTGAAGATCTCCCGCTCCGATGCTTCCATAAAGCCAAAGAGCGTATGGGCATCTTCTTTGATCTGTAAATGCGTAAAAATTTGAATGTTCTCCGAACTTGGGAGTTGTGAGAAGGTGTGCAGTGAAATATTCACAAAATATCCTACCCCCCCACAATCTATGACCACATGGGTGGGATATTTTTCTGTGAGCCTTCCTTTTAAATGGGTGATCATAGGTTTGTTTTATGCAAGATGGGCTTAAGTGCTGCTTCCTTATTTCTTTGTTCCTTTTTTGGCTTTTCTACGCTTCTCTCTTTCCTGGGCATCTATAACCGCTACGGCCGTCATATTCACCATTTCTTCTACGCTAGCGCCCAATTGCAGGATATGCACTGGTCGTTTAAGACCTAGCATAATAGGGCCAATGGTATCTGCGGCATGGAGCTCCTTCAGTAATTTATAGGTGATGTTTGCCGCCTCCAAATTGGGGAAAATTAAGGTGTTTACCTTTTTTCCTGCCAGTTTGGAAAATGGAAACTGACTCTGATGTAACTCCTTGTTTAGGGCAAAATCTGTTTGTATTTCGCCGTCTACCACCAAATGCGGATCGGTCTCATGGAGAATACGCACTGCTTCTTTCACTTTTCTGGCGTGAGGATGGTTCGAGGATCCGAAATTGGAATACGACAGCATCGCCATAACCGGATCAAAACCAAAGGCGGTAGCCAAATTTGCGGTCATTCTGGTGATCTCTGCTAATTCCTCTGCAGTTGGGTCTATATTGATAGAAGTGTCTGCCAGAAAAATAGGTCCCCGGTTGGTGATCATGATATGCACCGTGGCCGCTTTTGAAACGTTAGCCGCCCTACCGATCACCTCAAAAACCGGTTTGATAGAAGATGAATACGATCTGGAATATCCCGAGATCATTCCATCCGCATCCCCTTCAAGGATCATCATGGAACCAAAATAGTTTCGTTCGCGCATCCTGCTTTTTGCGCTGTAGAGGGTAGCTCCATTACGCCGCCGTGCTTCCCAGTACTTCTGGGCATATTCCATTCTCTTTTCGTACGAATTTGGTCCGTACTGATCAACTATAAGGACGTCTGCATCAAATTCCAATTCTTTTTTTAGTTCCTCTATAATGTCCTTATTTCCTAATAATATCGGGATGGCAATTCCTTCTTCGTGGGCAATTTGTGCCGCTTTTAATACATCTAGTTGATCTGCTTCTGCAAAAACGATCTTTTTCGGATTGTTCTTCGCCCTACTCATCAACAACCGCATCACTTTGTTATCCTCACCCGACCGTTGGAAAAGTTCCTCCTTGTACTTATCCCAATCTGTTATGGGCAGACGGGCCACCCCACTTTCCATAGCAGCTTTTGCCACTGCCGGAGGAATTTCTGCTATAAGTCGGGGGTCAAAGGGTTTTGGAATGATATACTCCCTGCCAAAGGTAAGTCTGGTTTCCCCATAGGCAATATTTACCTGTTCCGGTACAGGCTGTTTGGCGAGATCTGCCAACGCCTTAACAGCCGCCATTTTCATTGCTTCATTGATCTTAGTAGCCCGCACATCTAACGCTCCACGAAAGATAAAAGGAAAGCCTAAAACATTGTTTACCTGATTAGGATGGTCCGACCTACCTGTGGCCATGATCACATCTTTTCTGGTTCTCATTGCCAAACTGTATTTGATCTCCGGGTCCGGGTTGGCCATCGCAAATACCACTGGATTGTCTGCCATGGATTTCAGCATGGCCGGGGTCATAGTATCTGCAATAGAAAGCCCTATGAACACATCCGCATCTTTTAGGGCATCTTCCAGGGTTTGAAAATTACGATCTGTGGCAAATTCCTGTTTTTCTGGAGAAAGATTTTCACGATCCTTCCGGATCACTCCTTTACTATCTACCATGATGATGTTACTTGCCTCTGCCCCAAAGGCCTTGTATAGTCTGGTACAGGAAATAGCCGCGGCACCTGCTCCACTGATCACAATACGCACTTCATGAATCTTCTTCTTGGCAATTTCCAATGCGTTAATCAAGGCTGCGGAGGAAATGATAGCAGTACCGTGCTGATCATCGTGCATAACGGGAATATCTAATTCCTCTTTAAGTCGGCGCTCTATCTCAAAAGCTTCGGGCGCTTTGATGTCCTCCAGATTGATCCCCCCAAAGGTTGGCGCAATGGTCTTAACTGTCTCAACAAACTTATCTATATCCTTGGTGTCTAATTCTATATCTATGGCGTCTATATCTGCGAAAATCTTAAAGAGCAGACATTTTCCTTCCATCACGGGTTTTGAAGCTTCCGGACCAATGTCTCCTAAACCAAGAACAGCGGTGCCATTAGATATCACTGCCACAAAGTTTCCCTTGGCAGTATACTTATATACGTTTTCTACATTCTTGGCAATTTCAAGGCATGGTTCAGCCACCCCAGGGGAGTATGCAAGGGCGAGATCTCGCTGCGTAGCATAAGGTTTTGTAGGAACGATCTTGATCTTGCCGGGGGTTGGTTTGGCATGGTAAATTAACGCTTCCCTTCTCTTCTTATCTTTCGCCATACATTGTATTTAAGAAACAAATTTAAGGGTATTCTTTGGATAAGCACACTCAGAGGATTAAAGATTCTCCCTCTTGTAATCTTCTGTCTTACCTATCAACCAAGGCGACAAATTTTTAGGTTACTAATGAAATTTGAAAATAAGCTAGTCAGAGTCACTGTCTTCTTCTTGAACAGACTTAACATTTAAACGCATGGCCAATATCGCTGCAATAATAAAGAAC
>NZ_JBATLB010000158.1:0-15401 GCF_049669965.1 Muriicola sp.
GGGGTAATGAAATACCGGAAGGTAGGGCCAACCATTGCAGATGACATCAAGAAGAATTCGGTTTGGGCCATTTTTGGGTCGCTCGCGGTCGTGTTTTTATACATCTTGCTGCGTTTCCGCAAATGGCAATTCTCATTGGGAGCTGTTGTAGCGGTTTTCCATGACATCCTGATAGTTCTAGGCGTCTTCTCCTTTTTCAGTCCGTATATGCCTTTTAGCATGGAAATAGACCAGGCATTTATCGCGGCTATACTAACGGTTATTGGATACTCCCTGAATGATACGGTGGTAGTGTTCGACAGGATACGTGAAATTGTAAACGAAAAAGGGTTTAATTATGGGATCAATACCAATTTGGCATTGAACAGTACGTTAAGCAGAACCTTAAATACCTCCTTAACCACACTTGTGGTATTACTCTCTATCTTTATTTTCGGAGGAGAAACCCTACGAGGATTTATGTTTGCGATGATCATCGGGATCGTAGTAGGTACTTATTCTTCCCTGTTTATCGCTACACCAGTGATGTACGATACCTTGAAGGAGAAAAAAACAAAGCCTACAAGTTAATATAACTTCTACTATTAAATAAAAAACCGCCCAAATAAGGCGGTTTTTTATTTAAGTTAGGACAACAACCACTTTTTGGCCTCCCGTTTATTGCGAAAAAGTTTCATATCATAACCGTATTGGATCATTGCATTTTCAATAAACAAAAGACGATTAAACCTATCTTCATCCGGGACCGCCATAGCCAGCTTATAATCAAGGTTCCAACCCAAATTATTGGCATTTTCCACTAAGGTAAAGGAGGTATTTATTTTATAAACTCCTTTAAAATAAGATATAACCAAGGCTTTCTTTCGCTTCTCGCGTTCGCATAATGCTACGATTTTAGTCCATCTGGCCATGGCCTCCTCCTTTTCTACCTCCGGATCTATAACGCCATATAAGCGTACTTCGAGGTAGTCTTCAAACACTTCATGTTCTATTCGGTTTTTCATAAAGTGAAGAGCCATTTTTTTGCTTCACGTTTTTTTTTGAAGAGTTTCATTTCATACCCCAGATTATTCATGGCAGTTTCTGTAAAAGCCAGGTGTTGAAACTGTTGTTCATTTTTGACTACTACAGATAACTTATAATGAGGCATCCAGCCGAAGGAAGCAGCTCCATCTACCAGACTGAACTTTGAAGTAATGGAATGTTGTCCCCGGAAGTCAATGAAGGCAAGAATTAAGTTTCGGTCTTCACTTTTACATATTTTAGCTACTTTAGACCAGCGCTCAACAGCTTCCTGAACTTCTTTCCCCGGAATAATATCGCCTTCGACGTGTACTTCTAAATACTCGGGATGCACCCTATGTTCTATGGTATATGGCATTTAGAAGCAATTTATAAGAAAAATACGCAATTCAAATATCACTTCAAAACATTTCCCTTAGATCCCTTTTCTGTGGGGAGTAGTTCCAGGAGATATTGAGGACATAATCCGGGCTCCTTTCTGTGTGAGACAAAAACAATGGCGGTAGAACTCTCTTTCCCCAATTTGTTCACCAACCTAACAACCAATTCAGCAGAAGCGTCATCAAGGTCTGAAGTAGGTTCGTCCAGGATCAGCAATAGAGGTTGTTTTATCATGGCTCTGGCGCACATTACCAAACGTTGTTGCCCCTTACCAAGATCATGGAAATACCTATCCTTCTTGTCTTCCAATCCAAGGATGGACAACCAGGCAGCAGCCAGTTTCTTTTGAGCGTCCGTTGGTTGAATATACAGCCCAATAGAGTCGACCAGCCCTGAGATCAGCATATTCTCTACCGTATGATAGCCCCTGAAACGGTCCGTAAGGGCCGGGGTGACATAGCCAATTTGTTTTTTAATGTCCCAGACACTCTCGCCACTTCCTTTTTTCTGGCCAAAAAGGAACAGATCTTGTCCGTATCCCTTGGGATTATCGCCGGTAATTAAGGAAAGCAGCGTTGTTTTACCGCTCCCATTGGGTCCTTTTAATTCCCAAAAGTCGCCGGGAGCGATCCTCCAGTTGATCTCATCTAAAATGGGTTTGTCCTCATACGATACTGAGACTTTGCACAATTCTATCAGTGTTGGGTGATTATACACACTTTTTTTGTTCGAAGAAGGCAATGGTTGATCAAAATTATGGGGATTATCTAGTGGTGGCTTTTTAACACCGGGTACAGTTTCTAACAATTGAAGATGATACTCATGCCAGGAGGCATAGTGTTCTATAAAGGGTAGGAGGTCAGAGCTTCTGCTCAATACCTGAATGATGATCACTGAATTTCTAATGGCTTCGATGGTTTCCACAAAGTACTTCCTGCTTAGCGCATCCAGATTGTCGAAGGCATTATCCAGGATCATATATTCCGGGTTTTGCGATAAGAGATGGGAAAACAAGGCTTTTTTACGTTCTCCGCTAGACATACTTTGCAGGCTTTGGGCCTTGTTTTTAGTCAGTATTTTCTGATCGTGACGCAGTTCTTCTTCTATAAAACGAGCTATCTCAACGGTTGAGAAAAGTACACCCTTCTTATGCTCCAGGATTTCAAAACCCTTTGGGTAGGGGCCGTGAAGAAACGAGTATAAGAGTTCTCTTACCGGTGTAGAGGTTTCTGTAAAGATGGCCCAGTGTGGCATATTTACAAATTAAATTAGGTGCAACGAATTTTAGCAGTAATAATTCCAAATATAAGCCTTCAACCAGAAGTATGTAATGCAGAATAAAAGTATTTCGCTACAAAATCTATTAAAGATTTTAATTAAAAGTGAAGTTTAATTACGGCATTAGGAGTTATGCCAAGTGAATTTTGTATGAATTCAGTAGTGCCTCCCAACCCATTATTGCGATAATAATTGCTGATGGTATTTTCCCTGTCCAAAACATTCCATATGGAAAATCCTAACAGGGCTTTAGAGTTGTTACTAACTGTCAACTGATAGAGTGCCGAGACATCTACCCGCATATAATCCTGAAGAAGGTCCGTGTTACTAGGTCCATAATTGACGGTATTATTTACGATTGGAGCAGTGGCATCTGGTCTAGTGGTTGGTCTACCCGTACGCCAGTTCCATCCGGCTGCTACCCGTACTTGGTTTAAATCATAACTCAACCCAAGAGTAACTGCATGCGTAATATCATAATTACTTGGAAACGAAGTTTCGGGTAATGAGTTAAACTCATAATCGGCATTTAAGTAGGAATAACTAAGCCACGTACTGGCAGCTTTAAATTGCCTGCGTACCAAAAAATCAATACCACTGGCATTATAACTGCCTATGGCCTTAACAAATTCGTATTGATTCTGAAACCCCTGACTTTGTGCTGTGATCCCTTCCACTTCCTTGTAGAATCCAACGGCATTGAACAGCCAGCCAGCCTTGTTGAAGCTCAAACCCGCAGAAGCTTGTTTGCTCGATATAACGGGTATGTCTAGGTCATTTGACAATTGCCAACGCCGCTTTTCGATCCCTAAGAAGTCATTTTGAAAATTAATCACCTGTGAGGTGTATTGGTGTTTAAATTCACCCAGAATTTCTACGTTAAACCACTTTAGAAAACGTTGATTGAAGCTTAACCTAGGCTCCCAAAGTTGCTGCTCCAATTTGTCCAGGTAGTTAAACCGCACGCCAATATTCCCCGTTGTATTACGATTTTTAGAAGTATAGCCAAGCGATGTAAATCCGCTGTGAACCCTCATTACATCACCATTTAGTCGTATAAAAATAGGATTGTCCACATCATCCAGGTTGGTAACCTTGGTTTCGGTAAAATGGTAGCCATTGGTCCACTGAAACAATTCGTTCAGGAGATATCGCGAGCTTATCCGTACCCCGGTTTCAGACACCTTGTTTTCCTGCAGAAAACGCTGATCATTTTGAATATTCGCATTAACGGCCCGTAATTTATAATCGGTATTATATACCTGTATATCTGTCCGTATCTGATCATTCCATTGCCTCTGATATTGAAATCCCCCTGCAATAGTACTTTGGTTAAGACTGCTTTCACGGGTTAAGGAAGCGCCACTAAAATCGGCGTTTTCATTGAAGACCAATTCATTGCTGGCATGGATAAAATTTAACTGCAACTGATCTTTTGATGTAGGTTGCCATAGCCACCTCATAGACGTATCATAAAAATCAAAGGTTTTATCCGAGTTGAGTACATTTACCGAGTTGTTCTCCAATTCGGTATCCTGAGAAATCCTTGAAAAATAGGCAGCGTAGGTAGGACTTTCCACAAAATCGCTAATTGCCTTTCTCGCAGCTACCTGTATGGAAGACCGTGTGCCAAGGGGAGCGTCAATAAAGCCACTTACGTCTATAAAATTTATCCCCAGTGAACCATTAAATTCCTCATTCAAAGTGTTTTCAGTTTCCATGGAAATTGTCCCGGAGACACCATCACTATAGGAGGCGGGCGTTCCATTCTTTCGAAGTGTTACATTTTGTGTAATCATGGGATTAAACATAGAGATCAGTCCAAAAAAATGCCCTGATTGATACATTTTTATACCGTCCCATAACAATAGATTCTGATCATTAGTTCCTCCTCGTATGTTGATGTCAGAAACCGTTTCATTGATACTCTGTATTCCCGGAAATGCCTGAACAGATTGCAATACATCTGTTTCCGTAAGTCCCGGTAATATGCTGAATCGATCAAAATTAATGCGATATGAACCATCACTGACCTGGTCTATACCCCTGATAAGATAATCGTACAATACAATTTCTGTTAGTTGAAATTCTTGCGCGATCATAAAAACATCGCCACAGGAACCTGATTTAAATAAGCCTGCCTGCCGCTGCAAGGTTCTGTAACCCACAAACCGGATGTTGATTATGTCTTCATTCCCGGCAACAGAAATTTCGAAATACCCGTTTTCATCCGTGATGACCGATTCAAGACTACTTTGGATGGTGGCAAAAGGCAAGAAATTTTGGGTATTCTTATCCTTTAAGTAGCCACAAAGCATGGCAGTAACTTTTTTTATTGAAATAAACCGATTGGGTAAAATTGAGAATTCCAGTCCTGTTTTTTCAGTCAGGTAGGCCAGTATTTCTTCTATTTCCCAGTTCGCATCCGGAGGTAACAAACTAATATCTGCGATGGTCGTTGAGGCATAATTGAAGCGGTAGCCATAGGTGGTCGACACGTTTTCCAGAATATTGAGCAAGGGTATGGTTTCTTTAACTTCCTGAGAATAGCTTTTAAGGGCAGACCACAAAACAAGAAAAACAATAAGGTAGGCTGCTTTAATTTTCACGGGTAGTCAGTATGACTTCATTATTATCAGTGATTACAAAATTGAGGTCCATTGGTTCCGCAATAGATTCCAAGGCATTTTCAAGGTTGTCATGAACAAAACCACCTGTAAAGAGAGCTTCCACAGGGACCCCTTTACGGACTATTTTTACCTGATATTGTCGTTGAAGTTCTTCAATGACTTCAAGAAAAGGTACTTGCTGAAAATCACTTACGTTGTTAATCCATTGAGGGTTTCTGTAGGTGGTTTTATTTACATATAGTTTCCCATTGGATAAGCGCAATCGGCCACCCGCTTTCAATACTTCTGAGTAGGGTCCTGTATCGACTCGTACACTGCCTTCATAACACACTACTTCGAAGGCCGCACCCCGTTGTTTTACATTGAACTCTGTACCGAGTACAGTAATGGTACCTGAGGAAGTAATAACATTAAAAGTGGCTCCCTTTGTTACGTCGAAAAAAGCTTCTCCGGAGAGGTTTAAGGATCTCTTATTGACCCACTCTTTTTTGGAATATTCTATTTCGGATGAGGCATTCAGGACCACTACCGAGGCATCCGGCAATTCAATGGTAGTTTTTTGGCCAATGAGCGTTTCTACCCTCACGTTTGTGTTAAAAAGGAAAAAGTAAAACAGCGCAAAGCCAATGACAAATACGCTCGCTATTCTCATAATCCAGGCACTATTGATCAATTTAGAAGGAGGCGCATTTTTCTGCGAAAGCCGTTCCTTCAAAACATCAAAATCAGCCACCCCGGAAAACGAAGAGGCTTTAAAAGATGAGGCATGATCAACGATATCCTTGTAAAATGGATAGTCATCCATTTCCTGAAATGCTGCCATTTCAGCATCGGACAAGGTTTCATTGAGCCATTTCTCCAGCAAGGTATTTTTATCCATAATGTGCCTTCTTACTTATATAACAACTATCCGGTACTTTCTCCTGATTATTTTATTTTAAAATTATCCAGTTCTGTTTTCAGGAGGGTAAAGGCAGAGTAGATGCGATATTCTACTACTTTACGGGTAACCCCTAACTGTTCTGCAATTTCTTCGTGCTTTTTTCCTTCCACTTTGTTCAGCATAAAAGCCACTCGCTGCTCTTCCGAAAGTTTGGTAAGAGCCTGCTGGTATTTTTTAAAATACTGTTCCTTTTCCATAAGGAATTCGGGATTTTCATTGGTATACTGCTGTGGTTTTTCCTGTTGGTAGCGAAGCACTACTTTCTGGTGTTTTATATCATTCAACACCATATTATTGGCCACTTTATAGAGAAAACCCCTGGCTTTGGAAAAAAGTACCTTCCTGCAATTTTCCCAAAGTTTTATAAACGCATCCTGTGCTTTATCACCCGGATTACTTTGTTCTCCGTATTTGTAATACAGATAATCGTGCAATTCTTTTGCGTATTTGTTGTACAAGCTTTTGTAGATATGCTCCTCGCAAACATTTTCATGTAGGTCTTTTGTCAAAACATTTTAATTATAGGTCCGTTAAATGTAAAAAATAAATTTCTTTAAAAATTTTCAGGAGAAATGAAAACTTAGTTGTTTTAGTTGTAAACAGTTTAATCTAAATCTTAGTATGCTATGCAAAATTTAATGAAAATTTTATCCCTAGTACTGGTGGCCACCCTTCTGGTAACCTCCTGTAGAAAAGAAGAGTCCGTATTGATCGAAGGACCCCAAAATGAAACTCTAAAAGCAAATTCTGCCGTTGCCAACTTAATGCAGAGAACCGCGATGAAGGATGGTTCTGACGACAACATTGTAGATGGTGCCAATTGTTTCTCCGTAGACTTCCCATTTACCGTGGTGGTTAACGGGATGGAAATCACTGTTACCTCAGAAGAAGATCTGGATACCGTTGAAGATATTTTTGATGAGTTCGATGATGATGACGATACCCTGGAAATCTCATTTCCTGTTACAATTATCCTAAGCGATTTTAGTGAGGTGACCATTAATTCAGTGGAAGAGTTTGAGGATTTTGCCGATGAATGTGAAGGAGAAAATGAGTTCGACGATGATATTGAATGTATAGACATTAAGTATCCCATTACGGCTTCTATCTTCAATGCCAATAACGAATTAATTGATACCATCACTATTTCTAGCGATCAGGAGTTATACCAATTTTTGGACAATTTGGAAGATGATGATATTGTGAATGTAGATTTCCCTGTAACACTGATCTTATCTGATGGTACTGAAGTTTCAGTCTCTAATCTGGACCAGTTGGAAGATGTGATCGATGATGCCGAAGACGATTGTGATGAAGATGATGACTATGACTACAATGACGATGATTGTGATAATTGCTCTACGGAACAGTTAACGGATTTCTTAACAAACTGCGATGGATGGATGGTAGATGACATTAGACGCAATGGAATGGATCTGGAAGATCAATATGAAGGATACACCTTTACTTTTGATACCGATGGGACAATTACCGTAGATACGGGTAGTGAAAGTATATCAGGAACCTGGGAGAGCAGTGGTGCTGGAAATAATATTATTGTAACTATCAGTATCCCTGATCTTACAGATTTTAATGGGGATTGGATGCTGCACGAAGTAGAACAGGAAGAAGGAGAAGTAATTGTGGAATTGGAGTTGGAGAATGATGATGAGTTAGAATTCCTAAGTAACTGCAATCCATAATCTGAAAGTACCATAAAGGGAAACTCAGATTTCTAACCAGGAATCTGGGTTCTCTTCAAATGTGAACACTAATAACAATTAAACATTGAACTAAGATGAAAAATACAATCTTTACTATTACATTAATCCTAGTTGGGTTAATTGCAACTTCCTGTTCATCGGATAGTTCCGATAACAACCTCAATACCGCAGAATCTTTACAGGCCGTAACTGATTTGGCATTATCCGGGACCTGGGTCATTAGTAGCTTTATAGAATCTGGCACGGATGAGACCGATGACTTTACCGGCTACGTCTTTACTTTTAATTCGGATGGGAGTTTGGTGGCAGATAACGGCACTATGACGGTTTCGGGAACTTGGTCTGTAACAAGCGATGACAGCAGCGATGATGACGATGATTACGATAGCGATGATGATATAGATTTTAATATCTTCTTTGCTGCCCCACCAACTTTTGAGGAATTAACAGAAGACTGGGATATTGTCTCCCGTTCTGCTTCTCGCATAGAGTTGATCGATATCAGTGGAGGTAACGGAGGAACTGATACGCTCACTTTTGAAAAGAATTAAATAATGCTATGGATTAGAAAAATTACAGGCATCTAATTCGATTGCCCCTCAACAAAAGAACGATGTTTGTATGATAACTGCCCCATGGTTGGGGCAGTTTTTTATTTTAACCTGGTAAAGGTAATTTTATCCCGAGGGGTAAGTTGCCAAAGATCTGCAAGGCCCGCATTTACCTCTAAAACATACATAACCGGTACCTCAGAAGGTAAGCTCTGCTCGTTTAGCGGTTGTGCGTTTTTGATGATACTGGCCACTTTCAGATCCTCATCAATATAAATGATATCTAAAGGAAATTTGGTGTTCTTCATGTAAAAGCTATGATAGGCCACATCCGGAAAAATAAACAACATCCCCTGCCTGTCTTCCATAGAATTGCGGTACATCAACCCTGTTTGGGTCTCGTAATCTGTCTCTGCGATCTCAATATCTAGTTGGATCAGGAGTGAATCCGTGTCAGCTCTATAGATTTCAAGATTGCCTTCTTTTGTAAAGTTTATAGGGGCAGTGGTAACGACCTTTTTGGACTCTTCCTTACAGGAGAATACAAGTAGCCCAATGGCCATGCAAAGACCAATTTTCAGAATAATTCTTTTCATAAAAAGGGATGTAACAAATTGCATTACGCCTTTTGTGGTTTAAACATAAAGTAAAAACCTACCAGTATAAATGGGATGCTCAGCCATTGGCCCGTTGAAAGAAGCCCTAAGGATTCTTCAAACCCACCCTGACTCTTTTTCACGAATTCCACAAAGAACCGGATAGTCCATAACAGCACCAGAAAAAGGCCAAAGAGATACCCCGCCTGATTCTTTTTATCGGTTTTCCAATACAGAAAATACAAGATCAGGAAAACAAAGATATAGCATACTCCTTCGTATAATTGGGCAGGATGCCGGTAGGGAATTGCTTCCAGGTATTGTGCAAATGCAGGTTTGTTTTCGAGTGCCTTATAGGCTGCATTGACAGTGTTTTCCTTCGTTATCCGAAGGGCAGCAGAGGCCGGCATATCGTCCGAATCACGTACAAATCTGGTGGCAAACAAAAAGGTTTTATCAACGATCTTTCCATTGATCTCAGAATTAAAAAAGTTCCCCAGGCGAACACAAAACGCTCCGATAGATACCGGGATCACTACCCGGTCTAGTATCCATAACATCTTAAATCCTTTGTGTTTCCTACAATAAAGATACATCCCTATAATGATCCCAATGGCGGCACCATGGCTGGCCAAACCGGTAAATCCGGTAAACTCATACCCATTGATAAACCCAAACAACGCACTGCCTGCTCGTTCCCTGATTGGGAGTAAGATCTCTACCAGATGGCTGGAATAGTATTCCCAGTCGTAAAAGAACACATGGCCCAGACGCGCCCCTAACATGGTGGCTACTACGGTATAAATAAAAAGGGAATCGAGTTCCTGTACCGTTTTCTTTTCATTGAGGAAAATCCGTTTCATGATGTACCAACCCAGAGCAAAGGCGATGATCCAAAGCAGGTTGTAATATTTTATCTGAAGAAATCCTATTTTAAAAAGGGTATCGGCCGGATTCCAGTTTATTTCTAATAAATACATAGAGGTGTTATTTGCGCGACTAAGATACATAAATTGATAGAGAGGAAACACCTCTCAAAAAGCCTAATCTTATAAAAAAATGATGACAATAGGTAAGTTTTATAACAACTAGGGAACAGGGTCATAACCACTGCCTCCCCAGGGGTGGCAACTAAATATGCGTTTTATCGCGAGCCATCCTCCTTTGAATAAGCCGTGCTTTTTCAAGGCTTCCAGGGTGTATTGGGAACAAGTAGGGGAGTATCTGCAACTCGAAGGCGTGTAGGGTGAAATTAGTAACTGATAGGCTCTTACCAGAAATACAAAGGGGGCTATCAGAATCTTTTTCATGAGATACTAAAGGTGGTTCCTTCCGTTCCATCCTTTAATTGGATACCCATGGCAGCCAATTCATCCCTAATTTTATCGGAAGTGGCAAAGTCTTTGCCTGCGCGTGCCTCGTTCCGTAGCTGTATCAGGAGAGAAACAACCCCTGAAAGTTTGTCGGAATTAGTAGTTAGCTGTTCCTGGGATTCCAGACCCAACACATCAAAAACAAAGACCTGCATTGTTGAGGTAAGCAACTCAAGATCAACGGCAGAAATACGTTCTTTCCCTTCCTTGATGAGATTTATATATTTCACCGCCTCAAAAAGTGTAGCAATTAAAATAGGCGTATTGAAATCGTCGTTCATGGCGTCATAACAACGTTGCTGCCATGCTTTAATATCTAGTGTAGAGGATGAGCTTTTTTCCAGACTTTCCATCACCCTTAAGGCCTCCATAAGCCTGAAATAACCTTTTTCTGATCCCAGCAGGGCCTCGTCACTAAGATCTAAAATGCTGGTATAATGGGCCTGCATCATAAAGAAACGCACTACCGATGGAACAAAAGGCTTGCTAAGTATCTCATTGTCTCCGGAGAAGATCTCGTTGGGCAGTATATTGTTTCCAGTAGACTTGGCCATCTTCTTCCCATTCATGGTTAACATGTTGGCATGGAGCCAGTAATGTACCGGACTATGCCCGTGAGAAGCTTCACTCTGGGCGATTTCACATTCGTGATGCGGAAATTTAAGATCCATTCCACCCCCGTGTATATCGAAGGTTTCTCCAAGGTACTTTGTGCTCATGGCCGTGCATTCTAGGTGCCACCCCGGAAATCCATCGCCCCAGGGGGAGGGCCAACGCATAATATGCTGAGGTTCTGCTTTCTTCCAGAGGGCAAAATCCTGAGGGTTCCTCTTTTCGTCCTGAGCGGTTAATTCGCGGGTATTGGAAATCATATCCTCCAACTTACGCCCGCTTAATTTCCCGTATTCGTACTTCTCGTTGAATTTCTTTACATCGAAATACACAGAACCATTGATCTCATATGCATAGCCCTTTTCAAGGATATCTTTGATGATCTCTATCTGTTCAATGATATGACCGGTAGCTGTGGGTTCTATACTGGGTGATAGAAAATTAAATTTTTGTAAGATGTTGTGAAAATCTACTGTATAGCGTTGCACCACCTCCATAGGTTCTATCTGCTCTAAGCGTGCCTTCTTTGCGATCTTATCTTCCCCGTCATCGGCATCATCAACCAAATGCCCGGCATCTGTGATGTTCCTCACATAGCGAACCTTGTAATCGAGATGTCGCAGATAGCGGAATATCATATCGAACGACATAAAAGTACGGCAGTTCCCCAGATGTACATTGCTGTATACGGTAGGACCGCAGACATACATGCCCACATGTCCCTCATTGATGGGTGTAAAGATCTCTTTCTTCCCGGAAAGTGAATTGTAAACTTTTAGAACTTGATTTTTATAAAGGGCCATTAGGGGTAAAGATCACTTAAAAACTGGTTTCCAGGTTAATGTATTCTAAAAATTCCTTGCGTACACCTTCTTCTTTAAAACGCCCTCCGTATTCTGCCGTTACGGTGCTGCTGTCTACATCGCGGATCCCCCTGGAATTTACGCAAAGATGCTTGGCATCTATGACGCAGGCCACATCTTCCGTGCCGAGTACCTTTTGCAGCTCCCGAACTATCTGAATATTCAATCTTTCCTGTACCTGAGGCCTTTTGGCAAAATAATCCACAATCCTGTTCATTTTGGAAAGTCCAACCACCGTTCCTTTGGAGATGTAAGCAATATGGGCCTTCCCTACTATGGGTAGCATATGGTGTTCACAGGTAGAATATACGGTGATATTCTTTTCAACCAGCATTTCACCGTATTTATACTTATTCTTAAAGGTAGACGATTTGGGTTTTTTATCTGGATGCAGGCCACTAAAGATCTCATTGACATACATTTTGGCAACTCGTTTTGGGGTACCGTTTAGGCTGTCATCATCAAGATCTAGTCCAAGGGTCAGCATAATATCGCGTACGCTATCTTGAATTCGTTCAATTTTCTCCTGGTCTGTCAATTCAAAGGCATCGGCCCTCATGGGGGTGTCCTCAGCAGAAGAAACATGATCTTCGCCAACTGCTTCAAAATGTTCTTCCAAAGTACTCTTTATTTTCATTTTCAACTCACTTAATCAAAGGGCAAAGATATACATAAAATGGCACTTAACGCGCTGTTTGGGGCCGTACACAACATAAATTAGTGTTAAGGAAGCTGGTCCCGTATTTTTAGCAAGTATGATGTTAAGGGGTACGATGAAATGAGAATACCTGCAGGTTTTCTGTGCTTTTTTATGCTGCTGACCTTTTCAGGGGTTTCAGCACAGGTGGCTGACGATTGCCTTAACGCCATTCCCATTTGCAGCAATACCCCTGTAAACGGAGGCACCTCAGGGTATGGAACAGACGATTTTAACAATGCACCTAACAGTGGATGCCTGGAACCTACCATTACGGGCTATATAGAATCAAATTCGGCCTGGTATCGTTTTAGAACATCAGCTACGGGGCAATTAGGTATTAATATTGGCTTTGACTCCATGGAAGATTGGGATTTTGCTTTATACCAAGCATCCGATTGTGCTACCCTTGGGGATCCCATCCGCTGCAACTTTTTTGACAATAGCGATGAAGATACGTACATGGGGGTGGGGGAAGATCCAACCGGAAATACCACCAATGTACAATACGAAGATTGGATACAGGTAGCGCCGGGCGAAGATTACTATCTCCTGATCAATAATTTTAGCAATAGCAATTCCGGATTTTCCATACAATTTTCGGGTCAGATTTTTGAAACCAACCCAAATGACGCACTAGACTGTTCCATTATCAATAATTTGCTGGGAGCGCCCATAGCTGCCTGCGATAATGAGACTATAGTTTTAGACGCAACAACAACCAACGCCCTGGGATATACCTGGTATAGTGATACGGGAAGTGGGTATCAGGTTTTAATGGGAGAAACAGCGGCAACTTTGTCCGTGACCGCTTCTGCCCTTTACCGGGTGCAAGTGGCTATGCCTGCCCCCCCTAATATTATCAGCGAGGTTCAGGTAGCATTTTCAGTAGCTCCCACAACCTTTCCCATGGCAGACGAGGCCGTTTGTGTAGAAAGCGGAATTTACGATCTTGCCCAAAAAGATACAGAGGCCCTGGGAATGCAAGATCCTGCAACACATGTGGTAAGCTATCACTCAAGCCTGGCTGATGCCACCAATGGGATCAATGCACTTCCCAAACAATATTCGGTAAGCTCTGGATCTGAAATCTTGTATGTCCGTGTCTCAAGCCTGGAAAATCCAAGATGTTTTGACGCCTCCGAACAGTTCACTTTAGAGGGAGTAATTACCCCAGATTTAATCTTTGAGGATACCATCTATATCTGTGAGAATACCTTGGGAGAACCCATAGGCGAGCTCTTTCCAAATGCGCAATACACCTATTCCTGGGATACCGGAGAAACAACACCCAGTATACTGGTTACTCAGGCGGGGCAATACACCCTTACCGTTGCCAATACTGCTTCTGGTTTAAACTGTGTGGCAAGCAGAACAGTTACGGTAGTAGTTTCAGAGATCCCTGTTATTTCTGAGGTCCTTATAAATGACCTTCAGACCAGCAATACTGTAGAGATCGTAAACGGCGTGGCAGGAAATTTTGAATATCAGCTAGATACAGGGCCGTTTCAGTCCTCTTCCATATTTACCGATGTTAATCCCGGGATGCACACGCTTACTATCAATGACCTCAATGGATGTGGTAGCATATCAGAAACTATAATCGTAGTGGGCTTTTCAACCTTTTTTACGCCTAACGGGGATGGTACGAACGACTTTTGGCAAGTGTTGGGGATAGAGACCTTGCAAGAACCGCTAGTTCAAATTTATGACCGGTTTGGGAAATTACTGATCGTTATGGAAGAAGACTATCTAGGGTGGGATGGAACCTACAATGGAGCCCCCGTACCAGCTTCGGACTACTGGTTTAAAATTTCTTACCTGGACACCAATGATCAAAGAGTAGAAGCCAAATACGTCAACAACCATTTTTCCCTTATCAGATAGCAAAATATTTGAGTCACAGAGATTCCGTTCATCGATTAACGGTCAAAAAAAAGGTTGTAATTATACTAAAACCACCGGCATCTAGTTATACATACTGTTTAACTGTCTTTAGATAGCCCCAACTTTATGCAAAAATACCTGTGCTTTACGGCTATTTTATTTTTTTCGATCATCGGCATGTATGCCCAGAACTCTCCGGATTGTAGAAGTGCCATCCCAGTTTGTGCAGATGCGCCTATTTTCTCGTTTGCTGACGGTGGGGGAGATATAGATGATTTTGATCCGGATGTGATTCGCGAATCTGGTTGCCTTGAAAAAGGTAGCGTAAGTTCGGCCAACATAGAAAATAATACCTCTTGGTACGTATTCCGTGCCGGAACCCGCGGTCAAATAGGGTTCGATATACAGGCCTTACCAGGAACAAGCGGAAGCGTTACGGCAGAATGGGATTTTGCCTTATATGGCCCGGATGTGGATTGTGGGAGCATAAGCAATGGCTCTGCCCAGCCTATACGCTGTAATTATGAAGTAAATGATACAGATTTTACTGGGATCGGAGTTAATCCGGAGAACGGTCAGGTAGGTGCCCCCAATTTAACGGGAAGTCAGAATACCTATGACGATTGGCTTATTGTGGAAGAAGGAGAGATTTACTATTTGCTGATCAATAATTTCAATACCAATTTTGATGGCGATCCCGAACCGTTTTCCCTAACCTTTACAGGATACTCTGTAGATCAGGACCAGAATACTGCTCTAGATTGTACCCTGAGAGATGAATTTGTAGGGTTGGATATCGTAGCCTGTGAGGGCGACCCCGATATTGTTCTCAGTGCCCTGAAT
>NZ_JBATLB010000159.1:0-2472 GCF_049669965.1 Muriicola sp.
GAATGGCTGTTAGAAAGGCAACGATCTGATTATCGGACAGGGTAGAGGCAAAGATTCCAATACTTGTATATGCGGTTAGCAATAATATCATACCGAGGTAGGCACCTATGACTAATCCGCCATCAAAATTTCCGGTTTCTGTTCCTAAAACTGATATACACCAAACATAGACCAAGGTGGGTATTAAAGCGATAACGCCCAGTACCCAGATCCCAAAGAATTTTCCCAAGACTAATTTCCAGGGGCTCATAGGCTTCATAAGCAGCAGTTCCAGGGTGCCTAATTTTTTTTCCTCCGAAAAACTCTTCATGCTCAGCGCAGGAATTAAAAACAAAAAAATATAGGGCGATAGCATGAAAAATGCGGACAGATCCGCAAATCCATAATCGAAAATGTTAAACGGACCTTTAAAAACCCATAACACCAACCCATTGAGAGTCAGAAACAAACCCAACGCCAGTATGCCTGTGGCTGTAGTAAAAAAGGAAGTGAGTTCTTTTTTAAAGATGGCAAACATAGAATTTAGTTTAAGCTGTGAATTTTATGAACACTCCATGCTTCAGGCCTGTCATCAAAAAGTAATTTGGTACGGCCCCATACTTCCTTAAAGAAGTCGGATTTCCGATAGGCCAGCAAATGTTCTTCCGTTTCCCAATGACTATAGGTAAAGAAAATACAGGGGTCATTTACATCCTGATATAATTCAACAAGGGAACAACCTTCATACCCTCTTATCACTTCTTTGGAAGCTTCAAAAATTTCTTCAAAATTAGAAATATTTTCATTTTTGAAGATAAGCTTCACGATACGAATTATCATTTATTTAAAGTTTATGATCACGGTGTCTCTATAATCCAATCCCAGTAAAGAGGAGGCGCTTCCAACTGTGTTAGGATCACTCTTATAGATCGCCAGCTCAATATAATTCGCGGAATTAAATAATGCCAGCAGGTCTCCAGGCCCTTTGCGCTGCTGCTTTTCCAGATCAAAATCGATAATCTCACTATAGTTATTGACCATTTTTGTGATCTTTTTATTCCTGGCCAGCAATTCAAATTCTCGTCCCTTGCGATATGCTTCAAACAAACTCTTTTGAATGTTGGTGACCACATTTCCGTAGTTATCAATATAAATAACACTTCCCGCAATAGAATTCCCTTCATTGGTGATTCTGGGTGCAAATTCCTTTAACTCCCTGAGATCATCGAATTTTTTACCAACAACTTCCAGGGTGCCCCCACGGGCTATATGACAGGCTACTTTCACAAAGACCTCCAATACCGGAAAAGCACCCGGTTGAGGATTTGGGATCTTTAATTCCACCACCTTGTCTGGTTTGATCTCCGAAGTGATTAAACTGCTAACGCCATTATTAGCCAGGATGAAGTAATGCCCGTCCACATATACCGCGAGATGCTGATTTTCTGCAGTACATTCGGCATCCACGCCTACAATATGTATGGTTCCTTTTGGAAACGCTTTGTAGGAGTTTTTAAGGATATAGGCACACTCCTGAATATTAAAAGGACTTATGGCATGTGAAATATCAACAATTTTAGCATCTTCCAATTCATTATAAATGGTTCCTTTAATTGCGCCTACAAAATGGTCTTTATGTCCAAAATCTGTAGTTAATGTTATGATCGCCATGAAAGACTGTTGATATTTTTTTGGAGCATCAAACTGTTTTATTCTTAAGTTTGTGTGTCAAAATTAAACAAAAAATCAGCGTTTCGAAATTTATATTCATCCCATCTACATAACTCATAACTTCATTGAACGAACTTACACTAGAACTCACCGAAATTAATCCGAGAGAATTCTTTGGACATCAGAACGAACATATTGACCTTCTAAAAAAATATTTCCCTAAACTCAAGATCGTAGCCAGAGGCAGCAAGATCAAAGTCTTTGGAGATGACCAACTCTTAGACGAGTTTGATAAGCGTTTTCATATGCTAACGGCACATTTTGCCAAGTATAACAAGCTGGATGAAAATGTGATTGAGCGTGTTTTAACCAGTAATGACAAAGAAGATTATGCGTCACCGGCTCAAAGCAATGAGGTTCTAGTTCACGGAGTAAGTGGCAGGTATATTAAAGCCCAAACTGTAAATCAGCGTAGATTGGTAGATGCAATGGGTAAAAACGACATGGTCTTTGCCATCGGTCCCGCAGGAACAGGGAAGACCTATACAGGGGTAGCACTGGCTGTAAGGGCGCTAAAAAACAAAGAGGTTAAAAGGATCATTTTAACAAGACCGGCTGTGGAAGCAGGGGAGAACCTTGGCTTTTTGCCAGGGGATCTGAAAGAGAAATTAGATCCCTATATGCAACCACTTTACGACGCCCTTCGAGATATGATCCCCAGTGAAAAGTTGGCGCTGTATATTGAAAATGGTACCATTCAAATTGCACCCATGGCTTTTATGAGGGGTAGAACCCTGGATCATGCTTTTGTGATCTTAGATG
>NZ_JBATLB010000160.1:0-3568 GCF_049669965.1 Muriicola sp.
ATGCAGTGTCATGTGTACTGTGATATATCGATTAGAGTCTGATCAGCCTCCAATGGAAGTCATAGAACTTTCAAAAACAGCTGTATGTTCTTTTTGAGCCTCAAAACCTGTCCTGGCTCTACTACCAATTGCTTCTTCAATAGCTTGATGCAGAACACTTTCCGGTACCTTGTTCCTCAACAAGTCTTTTACGTTCATTTTGGGTTTCCCGTAAAGACAGGTAATTACATCACCGGTTGCTGTAATCCTCAACCTATTGCAACTTCCGCAAAAGGTTCTGCTAAACGAAGGGATAATTCCAAAAGTTCCCAGGTGCCCTGGTATTTTATAATTGATAGAGGTGGAGGTATTTGGTGCGGCTAGTTTTTCAAAAGAAGGATATTCTGTTCGGATGTAATCCAGAATGGCCTTATAATGCCATTTTATGTTCTCAAAATGCTTGGAACCACCGTTAAAGGGCATCTCTTCCAAAAATCGTACAGACACCGGATATTGTTCTTGAAGCTTTAGAATGGGAATAATATCCTGAACATTTTGATCCTCCAGGACAATAAAGTTAATTCGTACCTGGAAACCTTCTTTAATGAGCGTCATAAGATTATTATACACTACGTCATATTGATCACGCCTTGTAATCTTTTCAAAGGTATCCCTGTTGATGGCGTCTAAACTGAGATTTATATTCATGATCCCTAATGCCTTTAATTCCTGAATATATGGCCCAATTAAAGTGGCATTGGTGGTTATTGATAGTTCACGAATACCGGAAAGAGAAGACAAATAGCGTAATAACACCATCAGATCTTTCCTGACAAAAGGCTCTCCCCCTGTTATTCTGATCTTGTCTATCCCCTGATCTACAAGCGATTTAGCGAGTACCTGCAACTCTTCAATGGTGAGGAGTTTATCGTTTTTTACAAAATTGATGCCTTCTGAAGGCATACAGTAATGACAACGCAGGTTACAACGATCTGTGACCGCCAATCTGAGGTAATTAATACGTCTGTTATGATTATCTATGAGCATACTTTAGTCAGATCTTATAATGGTTATCCTCCACTTACTGGGGGTATCAGGGCTATTTCATCATTTGGGGTAATGAGGGTAGAATCGGTTGCATAGTTACTATTTACCGCAATTGCCAGGGATGACAGCTCATTAAATGCCGGAAAATGATCCGTTAAATACATTTTTAACTCCCCAACGTTCTCAAGAGTACATGATTCATTCACGGGTATGGAGAAGCTGGCATTCCCAACAATATCCCGTGTGATCCCAAAAAGCAATATGGTCATAAATCTCCTCCTATTATAGCAACCGATCTCTTTTGATTCTCTAAAAAGATGCAGTCTATTGTACAAATCTTCTAAACAACACTTCGCATTAAGTTGCAAACTGTCTCTAATTTATGGCTTTTTCAAGTTTCTTTATCCTTATTACAAGGTATCAAAAATAATAGATTCTTGTTGCCTCTTTAACAATTTCTTGTTCCATCACTTATCAAAACCTTATATTTTTTATTTTAAAAATTCCTTTGTGAAAAATATTTTCAACCCTCATACTTAAATGAACAATCCTGCGTTTTGGAGGTTGAACCTAATAATATGAAAATGAAGACCTTTTTTAGAATTGCCCCCTTATTTTGTTTTATTTTAATACTTCTCTCCTGCGGCAATGCAGATGATGATGTTTCGTTTAACATCGATCCGAATGGAGATCTAGGGCAAGGAAAGCCTGTAGATAATTGTTTAGACCTGGGAGAAAATGATTTGATCTTGTCCATACAAGACCAATTTACCACACTTCCCGGAAAAGTATCTATCTTTTTTAAGGTGTCTGACGCCAATGGCAACCCTGTATCTGGGCTAACTGCCAATCAGTTTACCATATACGAACAAGGCAGAAATGATGATTGTTTTAATACGATCTCCACCTCAGAGTCTTTTGCCCGTATCTCTCCCAATTCTCAAATTTTTAGTAATAACACCTTATTGGTACTAGATCTTAGTGCCAGTGTGTTAAGTGGAAGCTTAAACGAATTAAAGTCGGCTTCCGTAAGTTTTGTAAACAATGTGATGCCTCTCCAAACTCAGGATTCCTTTAAAATGGCCATTTACTGGTTCGATGGAGAAGATGAGCTGCATTTACTTCAACCCTTAACTGCCGTTAAGGACGAACTAACTCTGGCTATTGAAGGAATCACTCAGGACATCAGCAATGATCCTTCTACTGACCTCTACGGAGCTGTGATTAAATCGACCGATATAGCCGAAGGCCTTTTAGACGAAGCTCGCAGTAACTCTACGATCAGCGCTGCTTCAGTAGTTATTTTCACCGATGGTACGGATCAGGCTTCCAGATATTCCGAATCCGATGCACTGGCCAGCGTACGAAGCGCCGATCTCAATATTTCATACTTCACGATTGGTTTAGGTGCGGAGATAGATACGGAGGTGCTAACAGAAATAGGGCGAACATTTAGTGTCTTTGCCGGCAATAAAGAGGAATTGGAAACAACTTTCAATGATATTTCATTCAGGGTCTCTGAAAGAGCCAATAGTTTTTACTTATTTGAATACTGCACCCCAAAAAGAGATGGAAGTGGGGTTAATAACCTTGCAATTTCCGTTACGGACGACTCCAGACAAGGGGCTGTACAAACCGAATTTAACGCTAACGGTTTTTCTGGCGGATGCCAATAGAACAGCTTATTTCTTACGAATACAAGGAGGATCTAACAGGTCCTCCTTCTTTTTTTACGACATTCAGGTAGGGTTTTTGGCACCATCCTTGTTATATACATAGAAACCCAAATGTATATCGCGATTAACGTACATCCTAAAAACTATGAATTGTTTAACGTAAAAGAAAGAAATTATGGATGTTATCAACGAAATTATCAGTCAGAGTGCCTTAGGATCCTTGTCTAAAGGATTTAAAAGCCTAGTTCTATCAGTATTCACCTCCATTGTGGTGACCCTTTTCGTGATGTTAATTGCAATTATCGTTAACGGTAATCAGTTGCATTTCAGCTTCGGGTTTTAATCTGTGTAAGCTGCAGTACAAAAAGCGTCTTAACGGTAAATCATCGCATTCTTGCCCACCCATTGGTTAAGTACAGACGGACCTGCCTCACCAAGATCTATTAAGAATCCATTGATGACGGCAAACTTATAATCCCCATCTTTCTGCAAAAGAAAGGTGGGGTTTTTTCCTACCTCTAATCTAAAATCGGGTAACTCGTACCCCGGACTAAGCAGGTGTAATGGAATTGGCGAGTTAAGTGCCTCTTTGGCTATGTTCTTTACGCGTACATAGGTATACCCATTTTTTAATAGCTCTCCGGGATTTACCAGCGATTCCATATCTGCATTCAGAATTTCCGGATAAACCTTCCCTGGAACTATAGTATACCCATTGGCCTCAAAGGTCTCGTAACCATAGTACGTAGAGAGATCTCCCTGATCAATGATCCTGCTGCTGTACCAGTAGTCTTTATGATCCTCTTTATCTACTTCAACCTGATTAATTCCAATATCGAGAATATAATTATTACCTAATAAGGGGT
>NZ_JBATLB010000161.1:0-5307 GCF_049669965.1 Muriicola sp.
TTGCGTTTTATATATATAAAACGCACCCACAAGCACTTCACCTGGTTGCCGTTCGCTGAAAACCCCTTATTTTTCGGTATCTGACAACAACATGGGTAAAGTGCAAAAAATCATCGGTGAACGTACATAACCCCTAAATCCGCTTACCGAAAAAAGAGGTTGTTTATCGGGACAAATGCCCTAAAGACACATCTCGACTACCGCTCGATATGACAAGGGTGAGAACTCGAAATAACAAATTAGGAGCTCTACCAAACATTGATTTTTCCTAATCCTTCTTCTAAATACTTTTTATCACAATTAAGTTGAAGGCAATTGATTATTTTAGGGGATCTTTCTCAACTAATTAACCAAAGGCCGCTTTTATGAAAAACTACTATTTAACACTGACTAGCTGTTTTTTCCTATTCTTTTCTTTAGCACAAGAGGAAGAAAAAAAAGAAGTTCCCATACCACTTGCCCAGTCGTTTGTTACCCAGCACCAGATCAGCAATGGGGGGAAGACCGTAAGCTATACAGCCACGGCTGCTGAGCACTATCTAAAGGACGAAAAAGACCTGCCGGTGGCGGCTATATGGGCTATTTCCTATACCAAAACAGGAGTGGCCGATCCTTCCAAGCGCCCAGTTACCTTTGTCTTTAACGGTGGTCCCGGCTCTGCCTCGGTATGGCTGCATATGGGCCTGCTAGGACCTCAGCTGGTAAAAGTACCCTCCGATGCCAATGCGGATGACGGTGCGGCACCTTATCAGATAATGACCAATGAGCAGGGTATCCTGGACCTAACCGACCTGGTTTTTATAGACCCGGTTGGAACTGGCTATAGCAGGGTTTTGGGAAAAGGCAAGGCAGCCGATTATTGGGGGTTAAAGGAAGACGCAACTTCCATAGCTAAATTTATGCGCCAATGGGTCACCGAGAACAACCGTTGGTTTTCCCCAAAATACATTGCCGGAGAAAGCTTTGGAACCACCAGGGCAGCGGCCGTGGCCAATGCGCTGGAAGGCGATGGGCAGGATATGGCCCTTAATGGCCTTATTTTGATCTCTCAGGCTTTGGACTACGAAGGTTCTACCTCCATTCATGACAATATTACCTCCTACCTCACTTATTTACCCAGCATGGCTGCCACCGCCTGGTATCATAAAAAAGCAGGGCAGGGGAAATCCCTGCAAGATTTTGTGGAAGAAAGCCGGATGTTCACCTATACTACCTATGCCCCGGCCCTGTATAAAGGCAACCTCCTTTCTTCATCAGAAAAAGAAAGTATTGCCGAAAAACTAGGCTATTTCACGGGCCTTGACAAGGCCTATATCCTAAAAAGTAATCTCAGAGTGCTGATCCCACGCTTTCAAAAACAACTTTTGGCAGAAAAAGGCCTGGCGATAGGCCGACTCGATGGCCGGTTTATGGGTGATGAGGCCGATGATGTGGCCGAAGGTCCCCACTTAGGAGATCCGGCTTCCTACCAGATCTCTTCTGCCTACACGGCGGCATTAAATCATTATTTGGCAAATACCCTGAAGGTTAAAATGGACAGACCCTACCTTACCAGTAATGATGCCATTGGCGAAAAATGGCGCTGGAGGATGGTGCCTGAAGGTAAATACTGGGAACCCATGCCTGTAAATACGGCCAGGCTGCTGGGAGATACCATGCGCCGTAATACGGCGATGAAGGTGATGGTGGCCAGTGGGTATTACGACCTTATTTGTCCGTTCTTCGATGCTGAATACACCTTTAACCGAAACGGCATAGTTACAGAACGCGTGAGCTTTAAATATTTTGAAGCGGGTCATATGATGTACACCCATACCCCGGATTATGAGCAACTGACAAAGGATATAAGGGCATTTTTGAATAAGTGATGGTTATATTGGGTCAATCAGAGTCAGGGGATGTCACTTCGAGCGGAGTCGAGAAGCGAGACCAGCTTAAGCCAATTTAGCAGTGTTCTTGGCAGTCTTAAAAGACAATTCCTTTTTAATTCTGCTATTCTTAAAACGATACAAACGAGCAACATTGTTCTCTTTAGTAGTTTCAGTAACAACCTCTTTCTTAATAGTTTCTACTTTTACTTCAGCGGTGTTTTCCTGAGCCTGGGCAGCGAAGCTGATAAAGAAGATAAAGAAGATGGTTGCTATTGTTTTCATGTCTTGCGTTTTATATATATAAAACGCACCCACAAGCACTTCACCGGGTTGCCGTTCGCTGAAAACCCCTTATTTTTCGGTATCTGACAAGAACATGGGTAAAGTGCAAAAAATCATCGGTAAACGTACCAAACCCCTAAATCCGCTTACCGAAAAAAGAGGTCGTTTATCTGGTTAATCTCCTCCCAGATAGCGTTGAAATTATATTTTTTATCTCATCTTCTGTCAAGACTTAGGATTAGGCACGGAATTTATTACATTTAATTCCCGAACCTTTTTCGGTCTACATACATATATATTCACATACAAAACAACCCCCAAGGGATAATCAAACTAAATCAATAGGACCTATGAAATTTAAACTTCTGGAAGAATTCAAGGAATTTGCAGTAAAAGGAAATATGATAGACATTGCTATTGGTGTGATCATCGGTTCTGCATTTAACAAGGTGGTAGATGTACTCGTCAAGGAGATCTTCCTGCCGCCTCTGTCTTTCCTAACCGATGGTGTCAATTGGGAAAACAAGAAATGGATCATACGCGAAGCGGTGACCACAGATGGCGTGGCCAACCCGGAACAAATTGCCATTGGCTATGGAAAACTGATAGAAGCCACCTTTGATTTTATCATCATTGGCTTTACGGTCTTCCTGGTGGTTAAGTTTATGAATACTTTACGGAACAGGGCCCAGGACCCAAAGGATGTAAAAGTTTCCACCCCCAAAGACATAGAACTGTTAAACCGTATCGCAGAATTAATGGAAAAGCAAATTGAACTTACAGAGCAAAATAAGTCCTGATCCCAATATCAGGTAGCGTATTACCGAGTTCAAGATATATCTTGAAGGAAGGCAACTTGCGAAGCAAAACGAGACCAGTTAAAGATTACACCAATTTAGCAGTGTTCTTAGCAGTCTTAAAAGACAATTCTTTTTTAATTCTGCTATTCTTAAAACGATACAAACGAGCAACAGTGTTCTCTTTAGTAGTTTCAGTTACAACCTCTTTCGCAGCAGTTTCTACTTTTACCTCAGCAGTGTTTTCATGAGCCTGGGCAGCGAAGCTGATAAAGAAGATAAAGAAGATGGTTGCTATAGTTTTCATGTGTTGCGTTTTATATATATAAAACGCACCCACAAGCACTTCACCGGGGTACCGTTCGCTGAAAAACCCTTATTTTTCGGTATCTGGCAAGATGTTCGTTCAACGAACAATAATCATCGGTGAACGTACACAACCCCCAAAACAGCTTACCGAAAAAAGGGGTCGTTTATCGGGACAAATGCCCTCAGGTGACCACTTAACTCCCATACGAAGACATAGGGTAACAACATTTGAATAAACCCAACCAATCCAAACCTACCCCGGGCCCCTCCCGGTCCCGATAGTTATAGGGAGGAGTAAGTTCTAATAATATTTTATTTTTGACTATTATCACTTTAGTCTGGTTATCCGAAGGTTTTCAGAAATAATGGCGTGGCCAGCGGAGGTGCGTTTCGTGAAACGAAAAAGAGCATGAAGCGATAGCCGCGCCATGGTTTTTAGTCCCGATAACTATCTGGGCAAAAAATTTCCTAAAAACTTCTTGATCTTTTGGTTCGTTTTGCATCAAGGTAAAATGAACAAAAGAAAAAGGGTCTAGACTCAAATTTAATTTTCATTGGGAACTGGAAGCTTTATTTAGATTTGAGCTTTACAATGATTTTCTAAAAATTTGATCGAAATATCAATAGAACAGATAGATATGAGGACAATTCATTATTTTAGAGCAACTATCATAACTCTCACCAAAGACCAACCTTATGAATAAACTTTGCACCACCCTCGCCCTCTGTTTCTTCCTTACCATTTCTTTCGCTCAAAAAGAAGAAAAAAAGGACTTTTCCGAAGCCTTTACCCTTATCGAAGTATGGCTCGATGCCCAAAAAGACTACGAAAACCTGCCCGGGATCAGTGCGGCAGTCATAGAGGACCAGGAAGTCCTATGGTCTGGCGCCTTTGGCCAGGCCAATAAGGCTCAAAACACCCCCATGACCGCAGAGACCCTTTGCAGCATCTGCTCCATCTCCAAACTCTTTACCTCCGTGGCCATCATGAAACTCTATGACGAAGGCAAGTTACGGCTGGATGATACCGTAGACGAGCTGCTTCCCTCCTACGATTTAAAACAGCAATTTCCAAACAGCGGACCTATCACCGTACGCTCCCTGCTCACCCACTCCTCCGGGCTCCCCCGGGAAGCGGTAAACCCTTATTGGACGGGACCCGACTTTCCCTTTCCTACCCGCTCAGAGATAGATGCCAGCCTTGGGAAGCAGGAGACCCTCTACCCCGCCTCCACCTATTTTCAGTACAGCAACCTGGCGCTTACCCTGCTGGGGCATATTGTGGAAAAAGTCTCCGGGCAGGACTATGACACCTATATCAAAGAAAACATCTTATACCCATTACAATTGGCAGACACCCGTACAGAGCTCCCGGAGGCCCTTTACGGTAGCAAACTGGCCATTGGCTACAGCGCCATAGACCGGCAGGGGCAACGCCCGCCGGTAAAACTCTTCCAGGCCAAAGGGATAAAACCCGCCGCTGGCTTTTCCTCCAATGTGCTAGATCTTGGGAAATTTGCCTCCTGGCAATTCAGGCTGCGGGACAGCACACTCACCGAGATCCTAAAACCTTCAACCCTAAAGTATATGCAGCAGGTGCACTGGACGGACCCTGACTGGAAGACCACCTGGGGGCTGGGCTTTGTGGTCTACAAAGGCAGCGATGGCCAAACCTGGTCGGGCCATGGCGGTTCCTGCCCCGGCTACCGCTCTACCCTGCAGCTCAACCTGAAAGACAAACGCGCCTATGCAGTGATGATCAATGCCGGGGGCACCAATCCCAACAGGTATTCCAATGGCATCCATGCCATTTTAAAGAAGGTAAAGGCCCCCAACAAAGAAGAAACGCCTAGGGACTTGACAGACTATATTGGTACCTACAACCCCAAACCCTGGGGCAGCGAGGAATACGTGGGTAGCTGGGAAGGCAAGCTGGTCATGATGGGCCTGCCTACCAACTCCCCGGCCGAGGCCATGACCTTCTACAGACACATTGAAGGTGACACCTTTAAACGTCTTCGCGATGACGGGGAATTGGGTGAGGCCGT
>NZ_JBATLB010000162.1:0-14429 GCF_049669965.1 Muriicola sp.
ATTATGGAATGACCTGCACCTTCAGATCATTTGGTATGGAAGAGAGTATTCTCCCGCACGTGGGTGGAATCTGGAAAAAGACCTCATTACACAAACTATAGGAAGAAAGAAAGTACTTCAGGAATACGCAAAAAAAAAGGCCCGCTAATGCGAGCCGTAGTTCTTAGTTCAGAATCACTTCGAAACTGAACTGCCTGTGATTTATAATTCTAAGAGCTTTAGAATAAGCCACCAGTAATTGAATGGTCTCTGGTCCTACTCTTGGAATGTCAAAGGCATTTTTTTTAGTTGAGTAAATTTTTTCCATATGATTGTGATGTCGTTATGACTAGATAACGCAACCTATATGGAAATATTGTAAAAAGTTTTTGTGAACTACGAATTTGTCAATACGATGTTGTGCTTGTCAATGATCTTTCTGAGATTAATAAGTGCGTAGCGCATTCTTCCCAATGCTGTGTTAATACTCACTCCGGTGTTTTCAGAGATTTCCTTAAAACTCATGTCTTTGTAGATACGCATTAATAGCACTTCCTTCTGATCATCTGGCAACTCCTCAATAAGCAAACTTAAGTCGCTGTCTATCTGATCCTTAATAATCTGTTTCTCTGCGTTCAATTTGTCATCTCCTATGACAGAAAAAATATTAAAATCGTCACTGCCTTCAAATTTAGGCATGCGTTTGTTTTTTCTAAAATGATCTATGATCAGGTTGTGTGCGATGCGCATTACCCAGGGAAGAAACTTTCCTTCTTCGCTATAATTCCCTTTTTTAAGTGTTTTTATCACCTTTATAAAGGTATCCTGAAAAATGTCTTCCGTTACATCACGGTCCATTACCTTCGAATAGATAAAACTGCTGATTCTCTGGTTGTGTCTGTTGATTAGAATTTCTAATGATTTTTCATCCCCGCTGATGTAATCATTAACTAGTAGTGAGTCGTCCCTTAGTGGTTTCATAGTTAGATTTTCTTTTATTGGTTTCTTTAGAGTTTGTCTGTAAGCCTAATTAAATCAGCTTGTTATAATAATTTGAGTTACTTGATTTTCAATTACAATTTAAAAGTACCCAAACAGTGCCCCTCAGGAAAAACTATGTTGTAAAACAGCCGATTCTTGATGTGAACAACCACATTCGTAATTAGTAGCATTATAATTAAGCTAAGTTCTGTTGCCTGCTGTGAAGTAATGCAGGGCGGAAACCCAAATAGAAAAAGGCACTTTATGTAAAAGTGCCTTTGAAGTATAAATTCAATATGTTATGAACCCCTATGAGGTTATGGGATTAATCTCCATTAATTCAAAATGTTCTCAATTGTCATTCCCTTCACCTTACTTATATGTAAGGACTTTGAATAGTTGAGGAGAAAGTCTACCGTAGAGGGTTTCGCTGTTACCAGCTTACAATGTCTTGGGTGCTTTGAGTAAATCTGTTCCATAGAATCTGTTGTTACGTCTAAATAACGGCAGATATGGAGCAATCATGGAATTCCTCGTTCTAAGGCCCATTAATTCGTTAAAACTATTTGGTTCTTCTCAATGATCTTGCGCAGATTGATCAGAGCATAGCGCATACGTCCCAAGGCTGTGTTAATACTCACCTCTGTATTCTCCGCTATCTCGTTAAAACTCATATCCTGAAAAATTCGCATTTTCAAAACCTCACGCTGATCTTTGGGTAATTGAGCAATGAGCACTTCCAGGTCCTGATCTATTTGTTCTTTGATCAATTGCTTCTCTGCATTCAATTTATCATCTGTTAGCACAGAAAAAATATTAAACTCCTTATTTCCCTGATATTTGGGCATTCGTTTATTGCGCCTAAAATGATCAATGATAAGATTGTGGGCAATTCTCATGATCCAGGGCAAGAATTTACCTTCTTCATTATAGCTGCCGCGTTTTAAGGTGCTGATTACCTTAATAAAGGTATCCTGAAATATATCCTCAGTAATGGACATATCGTGTACCTTGGAATAAATATAACTACTTAGGCGTTGATTGTGTTTTTTGATCAGTATTTCAATGGCTCTTTCGTCACCATTGATATAATTACTAATGAGAATAGCATCGTCAATCGTTGTTTTTTGCATACAATTACTTTTTTGGTTCAATTCAGGGGCCGCAAGATGTGTAGGATGCGACTTTTTTAATCCTTTTCAAAAAAGTAATGTTGCTGTATAGGCAGAGTTTTGATTGATTAACACTTCAAAGATAGAAAAAATATGAGTTATCAATGACTAAGGAGAGTATTTAACATTTTTCAGTTCCCTTATTTATTCAGTTGGTGTTTGGTTTTGACATATTGTATCTTTGCAACTTTCATATTCATATGACCACAATTACAGAGGTAGATCCAAAGCACAACATCATTATTAAAGGGGCTAAGCTGCACAATCTAAAAAATATAGATGTGGTGATCCCCAGGAATAAATTTGTGGTGATTACCGGGCTTTCGGGTTCAGGAAAATCGAGTTTGGCGTTCGACACGCTCTATGCAGAGGGTCAAAGGCGTTACGTAGAAAGCCTTTCCTCCTATGCCAGGCAGTTCCTAGGCAAATTAGATAAACCAAAAGTAGATTCCATTAAAGGAATCGCTCCCGCCATTGCCATAGAACAAAAGGTGAATGCTACCAATCCCAGATCTACTGTTGGGACAAGTACGGAGATCTATGATTATTTAAAATTATTATTTGCCCGAATTGGCAAGACCTATTCCCCTATTTCGGGAAAAGAGGTTAAAAAACACACGGTAACGGACGTCGTATCTTTTGTAAAGCAATTTGAAGAAAATACCAAGCTCTTACTCCTGGCGCCTATTACTATTCCTGAAGACAGGGATAAGAAAAAAACACTGCAACTACTTTCTAAGCAGGGATATGCAAGAATAAAATACGGGGGAACGATCCATAGAATTGATGAGGAGTTGCATCAGAAAGTAGGTGATCAACTTTACCTGGTGGTAGATAGGATCGTAAAAAAAGATGATGAGGATTTTTACAACCGTCTGGCGAATGCGGTAGACACTACCTTCTTTGAAGGAAAAGGGGATTGTATCATCGAAGAAGTCGCGACAGGAAAGGAAACTGCTTTCAGCAATGCGTTTGAGCTAGATGGAATGGTTTTTTTAGAGCCTAATGTGCATCTATTCAGTTTTAATAATCCCTATGGCGCCTGTCCCAAATGTGAGGGGTACGGGGATGTTATAGGGATCGATGAAGATCTGGTAGTACCCAATACCTCCCTTTCCGTATATGAAAATGCCGTTTTCCCCTGGCGAGGTGAAAGTATGAGTTGGTATAGGGATCAGTTAGTAAATGCTGCCTATACTTTTGACTTTCCTATCCATAAACCCTGGTTTGAATTAACAGAAGAGCAAAAAAGCCTTGTTTGGGAAGGAAATGAACATTTCATAGGAATCACCAAGTTCTTTCAACAATTAGAAGATAAGAGCTACAAGATCCAAAATCGTGTGATGCTTTCCCGATATCGCGGTAAAACACGCTGCCAGGTATGTAAAGGGAAAAGATTGCGAAAAGAAACAGACTACATAAAGATCAATGGACGGTCCATATCAGATCTCGTGGAGAGTCCGATTATCCATTTAAGATCCTTTTTTGAAGATCTCGTACTATCGGATCACGACCAAAAGATAGCCAGTAGATTACTAAAAGAGATCAATACCCGTCTGGGCTTCCTGGACAAGGTAGGTCTGGGGTATCTAACCCTCAATCGAAAATCGAACACCCTCTCGGGCGGTGAAAGTCAGCGTATTAATCTGGCCACCTCCCTGGGAAGTAGTCTGGTGGGATCTATGTATATTCTGGATGAACCCAGTATTGGACTTCACCCAAGGGATACGGAGAATTTGATCGAAGTACTTTGTTCCCTGCGGGATCTGGGAAATACTGTCATTGTGGTAGAGCACGACGAAGACATTATGAAAGCAGCAGACCAAATTATTGACATAGGACCTGAAGCAGGTACTTTTGGAGGAGAAGTTGTAGCGAGTGGAACATATGCCGAGATCCTAATGGCCAGTTCATTAACAGCGGAATACCTCAATGGGAAAAAGGAAATAACCATCCCCACTACACGCAGAACCAGTCCTAATTTTATAAAGGTCATAGGGGCTCGCGAGCACAATTTAAAAAATATCGATGTGACCATTCCGCTCAATATGCTCACTATTATCACCGGTGTTTCGGGCAGTGGTAAGAGCACGCTCGTAAAAAAGATCGTTTATCCAGCCCTGTTAAAAGAATTGGGCGGATACGGAACCAAGGCAGGGCAGCACACTAACATTGAAGGGAAATACAAGGATATTAAGCATATAGAATTTGTAGACCAAAATCCTATTGGTAGGTCTTCCCGCTCCAACCCTGTGACCTATATAAAGGCGTATGATGACATCCGTAATTTATTTGCTGCTCAAAAGTTAAGCAAACTACGTGGCTATCAGGCCAAACATTTCTCCTTTAATGTAGATGGCGGACGCTGTGAGAAATGCAAAGGAGAAGGTGAAATCACTGTAGAGATGCAATTTATGGCCGATGTTCATCTGGAATGCGATACATGTGGAGGAAAACGCTTTAAAAAAGAAATACTCGAGGTTAACTTTGAAGGGGCTAATATAGATGACGTCTTACATATGACCATTGATAACGCGCTTAACTTTTTTCAACTTCACGATCAAAGTAAAATTGTCGCTAAACTTACACCCTTACAGGATGTTGGCCTTGGCTATGTGACACTGGGGCAGTCGTCCTCTACCCTATCTGGTGGCGAGGCACAACGAATTAAATTGGCCACATTCCTCGTAAAAGGAGCTTCCAAAGAGAAAGCACTCTTTATTTTTGATGAACCAACCACCGGACTTCATTTTCACGACATCAGAAAATTGTTAAAATCATTTAACGCCCTGATTGGCAGGGGACATTCTGTACTGGTGATTGAACACAACTTAGAGATGATCAAATGTGCAGATTATGTCATAGATTTAGGTCCGGAAGGCGGAGAACAGGGCGGGCATTTGGTGATTGAAGGCACCCCTGAAGAAGTTGTTGCCGCCAAAAAAGGACATACCTCTGCCTATCTTTCTTCAAAATTAGGGTAATTGTTCTAGTGTTTTCTACATCCGCATTCCACCTTCCCGAGTGGGTTCTTTTATGGCCCTTTTTGAGTATCAAAGGGAAGATTTGAGGATATATTGTATTTTTAAAATACTGATTATCAATGTATTAAATATATTTTTAATTTTTTGGCACGCTGTTTGGTATATCCATAGCGAATGTAAATAGTTACATTCTAAATTTTTAAAATTTGTGTCATGAAAAATCTACTACTCATTTTAGGAGCCTTCGCACTGAGCAGCTCAGTAGGGGCCACAACCTTGGAAAAAAATGTCGAAATCAGCAATGCATTTCGTTATAATAACTCTGTCATTTTTGTAGAAAATGGAATTACTTTCTCCGTTTATCCAGATGGTGAGTTCGATTTTTACATGGACAACCAGGTAAATTTTGGTGCCAACGTTAATATTGGAAGGGCCAATGTTACCTTTAATTCCGGATTTGACTATAGTCCTTTTGTTCAGTACGATGACTATGGCGCAGTGATTCAGATAGAGAATGTACCCGTATTCTATGACTATTACGGCCGCGTCTCTCAGATAGGTGGCATCAATGTTTGGTACAACAACGGCAGACTTAGACGTGTTGGCGGCTTGAATGTCTATTATAACAACCGAGGTTTGTTTAGCAGGTTTAATGGATATATCAATGTGTACAACAGGTATTATACCTTCAATCCATTTCACACATATTTTGCCAGACCCGCACTAGGTTTCTGCCTGGTATACAACAGACCTTACAGAAGGTATTATGCTCCGGTTCGTTACACCTATTACAGGCCTTATAACAGGAATTACAGAAGAGCCTATGCGGCGGTAGGAAAGAACTATCGTTATAATAACAGGTCAGAAAGAACATCTGTATATAGAAATGACAGGCGTGTGGTGGCCAGAAATAACAATAGCAGAAGGGACGACGGATATGCGCGAACTAACGGTCAAGGAAGAGATTTAAAAAGCGGACGTAGCAATAAGGTGGCTACTACCGGCAGAACAGCCTCCAGGACTGAAACTATGCGCACTAACAGAAGTGTAGATAGTAAAAGATCTGATACACAGTCCAGGGTAAACAGAACTACCCCGGTGAACAGGAACCGTTCAATGGAAACCGACAGAACAGCCTCCAGGACTGAAACAATACGCACTAACAAAAGTGCGGATAGTAAAAGATCTGACAAACAGGCGAGGGTAAACAGAACTACCCCGGTGAACAGAAGCAGTTCAATTACCACTGGCAGAACAAGTGCCAAGAAAGCCGTAGCCACCAGAAAGGTGGAGCGCACCCAAGGCAAAACTGTCAACAGCAGATCTAAGACTGTTACAAAGCGCCCGGAAAGCGCACAAAGAACAACAGTTAGTCGCAAGACAGTTAGTACTAAAAGAAGTGGTCCTAAAGCCTCAGCAAGAACGGCAAGTAAGACTAATGTAACTCGAAATAAAAGCAGACGAGTACAATAAGATAGTTTTTAGGTTGGTTAGTTGGTTAGCCCCGTAGCGGATTCGTCCCTGCGGGGTTTTTCATTGAAACCCTTTCAGATTCATTTGTGTAAACCTCTAATAAATTATTATTTCTTAGATCCCAGGTACTTAGATAAAACCCCAAATACATCCTCGGATATTTTAAAACGATACAAGACGCCTACATACATGGCCGTTATAAGAAGGCTTTTTAGAGCAATATTTAGTAAGGGATGAAAAGGAAACTGCAAGGCAAAAAAGAGCGCACATATAAGGATTATCAGAAAGATCACCTTAAATGATTCCATTGTAAATGGTTGGAGGTCCAAGGTGTATTTAACATAAATAAGTTTCAACAGATTGTAGATAAATATGGCCATAAAAGTAGCTAGGGCCGCACCCTCAATACCTATTCTCGGAATGAGGTACCAATTGAAAAGGATAGTACAAATTGCCAGGAGCACGCCTAAAAACAGTATGGCCCTGTAATGATCAGAATTATAAAGGATGGCGTTGTTATTCCCCAGCATTGCATCGAACAACTTTGCCAGACCAATCAGCAATACAATATTAAAACCGCCTCTGTAATTTTCCGGTAAGAGAAGATATAGATCTCCCAGATTTAAAAGGATCAGTATAAAAATGAGTCCGGAAATGATCTGTAACGTAAGTGAACTTTTGTGATACAAAACCTGAAGTCCTGCTTTATCGTTTTGATTTAACAGAGCTGCTGTCATGGGATAGGTGATCTGATGCATGGCACGCGAAGGAACTGAGATCACCGTGGCTATAAAAACTGCTACGGTATAATAGGCTACCTTCTCGATTTCAATAAATTGGTTGATCATAAATTTATCCACCTCCAAAAGGACCACAGCTGTGGAACCCCCTAGAATGATAAGAAAACTATAGGTTAAGAGGCTTCTGACATTGGCAGGGATCTGAAATCTAAGGCTTGGTTTTCTCAACCCAAACGCATACAACATCATGATCAGTGTTCGCATTAAATAGAGCCCCACCAATGCCTTTAGAAACAGATCAATAGAGATATATTCTGTATACACTCCAAAAAGCAAAAGCATTACGCCTGCCCTCGTAAAGATTTCCTTCATAAAATTACCAAAGACCGATCTCATATGAATCCGGGACCAGGAATAGAAGATCTCAAAATAGGACATCGCTAATGCGATCAGGAAAATATGCCATACGTAGTCCTGCACAATTATGTTTCGCTGTCCTATAAAACTGCCAATTGCCTCATTTGCCAGGTGGCTGTAAGCCCCGAGGGGAATGATCAATAAAAGGGGAAGTACGAGCATAAAGCCAAGAAAAATATCCTGTGCTTTCTTGTCCTCATATACACTAAAAAACTTGATCATGGTGTTGGGAACACCCAGCGCTAAAACCGGCATTAAAATGGCCGAGGTTGCCAAAATAACACCTACCAGCCCATAGTAGGTATCTGTTAGAAAGCGGGCATACAGAAACAGTGTGTTGATGGCTCCAATGGCAAAACCTATATAGGTAATAACCATATTGCTCAATGACTGTTTAAATACAATTCCCATTATATCTGTGCTGCTAATTTTCTAGTCAGTTCCTTTCTGCTATACTTTTCTATCCTGGTGATGGGCATTTGGAGCGAGTTATTTTGATAGGAAATAAACCATTCCCAAATAGTCTCTTTTAGCTCTTTCGCATCCTCATAGGTAAACACATTACCCGCCTTGGTTTCCCGAATCAGCTCTGCTGCTTCCCACCCAGGGGGGCCAATGGCCAATATAGGACGTCTGGCCGACATATATTCAAATAATTTTCCAGGAATGATTCCCATGGTCTCGTCCTTATTGATCTCAGCCAATAGTAGTATCTGTGAACTCCTTTGCATTAACAGTGCCTCCTCATGTGGCACATACGGCATCACTTCCAAAGCACTTTCCAAATCATATTTTTTGATCTCATTGAGCACTTCTTCACTTATCACGCCAACCAATTTAATTTGTAAGGATTGTTTAAAGCTTAAATGTTCTCTTGCCAATTCCGATAAAACACGCCAGAGCACGATAGGATTTCTTTCTGATAAAAGGGAGCCAATATGGGAGATGGTAAACCCAGTATCTAAGGCTGCCCCACCTTCGTAGTCCGTATCATATCCATTAGTGATCACAGATATTGGTCTGGTAGTTTTAGTTCGGAATTCCGTTTCAGTAGCCTTGCTGGTAACCAGGATCTTATCTGCCTCATTCAGCACCCTATGTTCTAAGGCCTGATGTTTTTTTTGGGATTTCCTGGTTAAGCGCAACGCTTTATGGTACCCAATGGAGGTCCAGGGATCCCTGAAATCTGCTATCCATGTTAATCCATGCTTTTGTTTTAACCCTACCCCTATCAGATGCAAACTATGTGGTGGACCTGAAGTGATCACTATTTGTATTTTTTCTTTTGTAATGATCTCTGACAAAAACTTAATAGAAGGTTTTACCCAGGATCTTCTTGCATCCGGAATAAAAAAATTCCCCCTAATCCAAAGAAACATCCGCTCTGAAAATGAAGGCTTTTTTGTTTTAATGATCCCCGAACTTATCCGATTGGTATTTTTACTGGAAATCAATGAGGCTAACTTATAGGGCTCCCAAATTGAATTGCGGTAGATGGTTAGACCTTCCGGAATTTCCTTAATTAAGGACGAATCGGTTATTGGATAGTGCGGATTCTTTGGGATGTAAAGAATGGGTTCAATTCCGTTCTCCGGTAAATATTTAATGAATTTAAGCCATCGCTGAACGCCCGGTCCACCAGCCGGGGGCCAATAATAGGTCACGATGAGTACCTTCTTCATGTTTATTGTTTCAGTTTTTTACGTCTCCAGAACGTGAAAAAACCTCCTCCTACTAATATCACTACCAGTAACAAGGAGCTCGCCAAAGAAATAGTACTACCCCTTTGTACTACCTCTGGTTCAAAGGCAAACATAATTTTATGTTCCCCAGATGGTACTTGCAATGCCCTTAAGCCATAGTTCACTTTAAAATACGGCACTTTTTTGCCATCTAAATAGGCGTTCCATCCATTGGCATAATACAACTCTGAAAATACCACCACCCCTTCCTGGCCATTGCTGGACACATACACGAGTCTGTTGGGTTGGTATTCTAGCAATCTAACGTTGGAGGTAGAATCTACCTCAAATCTGAATTTATTCAATAGAGGGAAGTCTTGTGTATTTACGACGGCCTCTGAACTTAGATCTAGGCTGTCTAGCGCCATAATTTCCTCATTGGCAGAGCGCACCGGGAACAAAAGTTCTATAAACCAGGCATTGCCATTGGCTTCCGGATTTACAGCGGCAACGCGCTGTCCTTCTTCATTTTGTTGTAACACGTACTTTACGTTAAGCATGTTCAGTACCTGCCTGTTATTTTGATAAATGTGATAGTCAAAAAGGTCTTGTATAATAGCTGGCTTGGCTGCATGATATCCTCCTATTGACTTGTGAAAATACGACGTCCTGGCTCCATTTAAACCCTCAGAGGTATCATATACCCTATACACCGTAGTGTCTGATAATATCTGTTTGTCTACTGCCTCTGCAACAAAGGGAGTATTCATCCTTCGCTTGGAAACAAAATCCTCCCCGTTAACATATCGCAGGGCTACCCCTACCAGATCCAGGCAGATCAGCGCGCCTAGGATCACTATGAGTGTGGTTTGTTTGATCTTTGACTTGATGAATAACCAAAGTACCGCAGCTGCCAGGATCACATAGATCAAAGAACGAAAGCTGTCACTAAGGTACACGGCCTCTCGGTCTCTTTTGATCATGGCCAATACCTCATCACCAAAATATCGCAAATAAGCAGCGTCATTTAGTCCGCTGAAATCAAACATCCCCTTTAACAATAAAATGAGGAGCCCTAAACCACCCGTAATTAACAGGGATAATTTAAGGGCATTTAACTTTTGAGATACCCGTGCCTCTTTTTTTATTATGGCTGAAAGTCCTAAAATACCAAGAATAGGGACACACAATTCTAATACCACTTGAATGGAAGAAACAGCCCTGAATTTATTATACAAAGGGAAATAATCGATCATAAAATCGGTAAGAACACCAAAGTTCTTACCCCATGATAGTAAAAGGGATAGCACTACTCCTCCTAACAACCACCATTTTGTATTACCTCTTACTAAAAATAACCCCAATACAAAAAGAAACACCAAGATTGCCCCCAAATAGGCAGGACCCGCTACTCCTGGCTGATCTCCCCAGTACAAGGGAAGTCCACTTGAAAATTCCAAAGCTTGTGATCTTGGAAGCCCCTGATTTGTTAAATACTCGTAAGTTTTCGACTTTGTTCCCAGGTTCTCGCTATTAGACCCTCCAAACATTCTTGGCACGAACAGGTCTAAGGATTCTGCTATACCATAACTGTATTGTGTTATATATTCTTTGTCTAAACCGGCTACTGTTTCCTTGGGTGTACCATCCGGGTTTATAGTGAGTTCTGAGGTGCCACGTGTGCTCCAGTCTGCGTATTCCTTGGTGGCCATTAGTGCCGTAGCATTTACTGCTATTCCAAGTACTACTGCGAGTACTAGAATCCCGATAGAGCTAAAATAAGCAGCCAGGGTACGTTTTTTGACTGCATCGATCAATACTACCAATCCTAACACCAATACCAATAGCATAAAGTAATAGGTCATCTGATAATGATTGGCGTTAATCTCAAGAGCCATTGCAATAGCAGTAAGGATAAAACCCCAGAAGTATTGTTTTCTGAAGGTGAGCAGAATTCCTCCCAAAAGCATTGGAAGATATGCAATGGCATGAGCCTTTGCATTGTGACCAACCCCAAGAATAATGATCAGGTACGTAGAAAACCCAAAGGCAAGAGCTCCCAATACAGCCAGCCTATAATCTATCTTCATACAACTCAAAAGGATATAGAAGCCCAGGAAGTATAGAAATAGATAATCTGCCGGTCTGGGCAAAAATCGCAAAACCTTATCGAGTTTTTTTACATAATTATGAGGATAATTGGCCCCTAGTTGATAGGTAGGCATACCACCGAACGCTCCATTGGTCCAGTAGGGCTCCGCATCCTTGGCCTCTCTGAAGTCGTTTTGCTCCTTGGCCATACCCGTGTATTGGACGATGTCTGACTGTTCTATTACCTTCCCCTGTAACACCGGATGGAAATAGGCCAAAGCTACTACCACAAAAAAAGTGACTACAAAAAAGTGGGTGAAAAATTCTTTGGAGATACCCTTCATTGAACCTTATATGCTTAAGTTATTCTATTTCTTCAAAATCTATATACTCTCCAACTTCCTTCGAAGAGGTCCTGGAATTGTTAGATTTTTGAGAATTATGTAAGTCCTGAACTTTCTGATCCCCGGTGTTTCCACCCATGTTTGCTTGTTCAAAGGCTTCCCTGAAGTGTCTTTCAGTCTTTTTCGCCGCATAATTGAAAACCTTTGGGGCCAACCACCTTCCTATTAGACGGAGCAGGTAATACACCAAAATGATGATCAATAGTGTCTTTAAAAAACCCATATTTTAAAACCTATTTATATCAAAAGTACAATTCCAACGTTGTAATAGCAGCACAAATGTCTTAAAAGTTTAATAAAATAGCGTCTAATGAAAGTATGCTTTCGCACCAATCCTTTTCATCTTTATATCATTTTTCTTTGTTCTGCACTTCCATTTACGGGGAACAGTCAATATACAGATGTTATAAATTCCAATAGACCCGGACTCTCCGTAAGCGCCTATGCAGTTGGTAAAGGAGTAATACAGGCCGAGACCGGATTTCTTTATGAACAGAGGGACCATACGGAGCTGTCTCAAGAATCAACTTTTATGGGCGCCGATCTTGCTCTTCGGTATGGTTTTTTTCGCGAAGCACTGGAGATCTCCTATGAAGGCACCTATGTACAGCAAGATATAACGTATACGGCCTTAGACAGGAATGAGAAAAGATCCGATTTTTCCAGGAATAGATTGGGAATTAAATATTTGCTTTACGATCCCTATAAAAACCCTGAACGTACCAAACCAAATTTGTACAGCTGGCGGGCAAACAATAAGTTCCAACTCAAAGATCTGGTCCCGGCCGTCTCTGTATATGCAGGAGCGACGTTTACCTTGGGTGATAATCCCTTTTATCCGGAAGACCCTATAGTGGCACCCAGGGCCATGATCGCTACCCAAAGCAGTATTACCTCCAGGCTGGTATTGATCTCAAATCTGATTTACGATAAGATCGGTACAGATTTTCCTGAAATGGAATACCTCATTTCCCTTTCGCACGCTTTTAAAAACCCGAAGTGGAGTGTTTTTATCGAAAATCAGGGAATAAAAAGCGACCGCTACGCAGACATCCTATTCAGAACCGGTATTGCCCATTTATTCAGCAAAAGTTTCCAGGCCGACATAAATGTGGGTGCCAGTATCAAAAAAACACCAACCAGGATGTTTGGAGCTCTTGGCTTCTCGTATCGCGTAGATTTCCACCAGGATGAGATAAAAGCACTCGATGATCAAAAAGCTGGGCAGAATGGTGACTTTATCAAGAAGAATGCCTTTAAAAAAGACGATGAGAACAGCCTCCCTGGTATTTCCAAGAAAAAAATGCGCAAACTAGAACGCAAGGCCAAACGCAAAAATCAGTAATCTTTCCACGGCTTAATGCTTAGAGTGTTTACACTATCTCTGTATTAAATGAGTCCAAGTCTTTATTCTATGGTCAATAATTCCTAATATTGACCAAGTAAAGCAGGGTATTATGGTAACCGTTCAACAGGCTGTCAGCAAGTCTGAAATAAAGAAATTTGTAACCTTTCCTTTTTCCTTATACAAGGATTCCCCCTATTGGGTGCCACCTTTGATCAAAGGTGAAATGGAATCATTTGATAAAACGAAGAATCCGGTATTTCAAAATGCAGATGCCTGGTTCTTTCTTGCTTATAAGGAGGGTAGAATCGTTGGAAGAGTAGTTGCTATGATCAACTGGATAGAAGTAAATCAGCAAAAATTGCGCAAAATGCGATTCGGTTGGTTCGACTTTATAGATGATGCGGCCGTAACCGATGCCCTTATAGCGAAGGTACAGGAGTTAGCCAAAACACATCAGATGGAATTTATGGAAGGGCCGGTGGGGTTTTCAAATCTGGATAAAGTGGGAGTGCTAACAGAAGGTTTTGACCATATTGGAACGATGATCACCTGGTACAATTATCCATACTATCAGGCACATTATGAACGTATGGGCTTTGTAAAAGAAAAAGGCTTTGAGGAGAATAAATTTCCGAACAGTAATGTGGACCCGGTCCTCTTTAAAAAATTACATGTGCTGATAAAGAAACGCTACGGACTTAGAGAAATAAACTTTAGCAAATCCTCTGAAATAATGCCATGGGTAGACCAGATGTTCGATCTTTTTAATGAGTCCTATGCAAAATTATCTTCTTTTGTCCCCATAACACCTATTCAAAAGGCCTATTTTAAAAAGAAGTATATAAGTTTTATTAATCCGGAGTATATTAAGTTCGTAGTAGACAGTTCGGACAAACTTGTCGCCTTTGCCATTGTGATGCCTTCATTTTCTGAGGCATTGCAAAAAGCTAAAGGAAAACTTTTCCCTTTTGGGTTTTTTCATTTGTTAAGAGCCAGAAAACGAAGCAAGGATGTAATATTCTATCTCATTGGGATTGATCCGGCATATCAAAATAAGGCGGTGACCTCTATTATTTTCAATGAATATTATGAGACCTTTAAAATAAAACAGGTACAGACCTGCTATAGAACGCCCGAATTAGAGGATAACATTGCCAT
>NZ_JBATLB010000163.1:0-4742 GCF_049669965.1 Muriicola sp.
ACTATGCAGAGGTCTACAAAGCGAAGGACTCCGTCTTTGCTACCAAAAGAGCTGTTTCTATTAGCCTTGTGGAACAAGATTCGCTTTATATCCATGGGGACACCCTTATGGTTACGGGTAAACCCGATGAACGCATCTTAAGAGCCTTTAGAAATACCAAATTTTATAAAACCGACCTCAGCGGAAAATGCGATTCCCTGCATTTTGAACAAAAAACCGGCATTACCCAATTGATCCGGAAACCTGTCTTGTGGAACCTGGAAAATCAGATGACCGGCGATAGTATTCTCTTGATCTCTGACCTGGAAACCGAAAAATTAGACTCCCTGAAGGTGATCAACAATGCCTTTGTCATTTCACAGGATACCATTGGAAATGCAGGCTTTAACCAGGCGAAGGGAAAGGATCTTTTCGGAAAATTCATTGAAAACGAACTAAAGATCGTAGACCTGGTAAAGAATACGGAGGTGATTTATTATATGTATAATGATGACGATGAGCTTATTGGAATCAACAAGACCATCTGTAGTGCCATTCGCATGACCTTTGAAAACAGTGATATTGAAGACATCACCTTTATCACAAATCCTGATGGGGATATTTTTCCGGAAGAAGATCTACCTGAAAATAGTAGACTGCTCAAAGGTTTTATCTGGAGAGGAGATGAACGAATACGGAGCAAAGAGGCCATTTTTGATGAGGATGACAACAACATACGCCTGGTAAAGATCCAGGGGATAGATAATCCTATTGATACCGATGTGGATGCAGCTACTTCAGAGGTAGACAAGAAAGCCCGCGATTTTATCAACTCCTCTATCCCACAAAAGGTGCCAAAAGAAAAAAGTAAGGTTACCCCGGCTGTGCCCATCCCTTCAGCTCAAAGTGATGGCGTCAAAAAACCTTTCGAGGAAATAAAGGGCGAAAAAGATCTCAGCCCCGGCTATTACCTTATCGCCAATGTTTTTGAAAATAAAGATAATTTTTCAAAATTCAGTCGGATTCTATCAGACAGAGGCATAGAAGCTAAATCTTTTTTACGGACTTCCAACGGCTACACCTATGTCTATCTGGAGCGATATACCACAGAGGCTGAAGCTATAAAAGCGAGAGATTCTCAATTCAACGGGAAATACACGGATGATACCTGGATTTTAAGGGTATTAAAAAAGTAAGACAGCTATGAAAGAGGATTTTTTTTCCTATCAGGCGCAAACTACCCCTCACCCTCTCGCTATGGAGGTATCCCATGCCAGGGGGAGCTACATCTACGACAGCAGTGGAAAGGCACATCTCGATTTCGTAGCCGGAGTTTCTGCCAGTATCCTGGGCCATTGCCATCCAAAGATCATTGCAGCCGTAGAAAAGCAGCTTAATTCGTATATGCATGTGATGGTGTACGGGGAATATATTCAGCAAGCTGCGGTTAGCTATACCAAATTACTCGCCAGTCTCTTACCACCCCCTTTGGAGACCACCTATCTTGTTAATTCCGGTACCGAAGCTATTGAAGGGGCTCTGAAATTAGCCAGACGTGTAACGGGAAGATCACAGATCCTTGCTGCAAAGAGTGCCTATCACGGAAATACCATGGGGAGTCTGAGCCTTATGGACTTTGAGGAAAGAAAAGCTCCCTTCAGGCCCTTATTGCCAGATATTGGGTTTATCACCTTCAATAATAAGGAAGATCTCAACAAGATCACCAAAAAAACAGCGGCGGTTATTTTAGAGACCATTCAAGGGGGTGCGGGCTTTGTGGTGCCTAAAGACAATTATCTCAAGGATGTAAGAGCAAGATGCACGGCCATGGGCGCCTTGCTGATCCTGGATGAGATACAGCCCGGTTTTGGAAGAACGGGTAAACTCTTCGCCTTTGAACATTTCAACGTAGTTCCGGATATTTTGGTCATGGGAAAGGGTATGGCAGCAGGTTTGCCTACCGGGGCCTTTACGGCCTCTCATAAAATGATGGCCACTTTAGGAGAGAATCCTATGCTGGGACATATTACTACTTTCGGGGGTAATCCGGTCATTGCTGCGGCTGCCCTGGCTACGCTAAAGGAAATTACTGCCGGGTCACTGATGTCTCAAACCACTGAGAAGGAAGCATTATTCAGGAGCCTCCTTACACACCCACTCATTAAGGAGATCAGGGGAAAAGGACTGATGTTAACTTTGATCATGGAAAGTAGTGAGATTGCAAATGATTTAGTACTTTCGTGCGCCCAAAACGGACTAATTCTCTTTTGGTTGCTATTTGAAAAAAGAGCCGTGCGAATCACCCCGCCACTGACCATTTCTGAAGAGGAAATAAAAGAAGGTTGTACAGTGATCCTAAAAGCACTAAATAGCTTACAACAATAATTTGTTAACTATTTTGTTAATAATATAGCCCTTACTCGGAGATAAAAGTAGTTATAAAAACTATTTTTAAGTCCATAGATTAACCAAGCACGTTCCTATGGCGTTAGATCCTAACGAGAAACCGAACCAGCCCATTACAAAATTCGAATCCATGCTCAAGACAGATGATGTCTACTTCTTTGATGCGGAAGATTTTGAAGACATTATTCACCACTACCTGAACAACGGGAAAATTTCCCTGGCCAAGAAAGCCATCAAGATAGGTTTACAGCAACACCCCGAATCCATGGAGCTAAAGCTCCTTGACGTAGAAGTCCTTGTATTTGAAAACAACCTGGAAGTAGCCGAAAAGATCTTAGATAACTTACAATTGTTGGATAGCGCAAATGAGGAGATCTATATACAGAGAGCTAACATCTACTCCAAGAAAGACAACCATGAAGCGGCGGTTGTTTTACTAAAAAAAGCCCTGGAACTAACAGAAGAAAGTTTTGATATTTATGCCCTCTTAGGGATGGAATATCTTTTTATGGACGATTTTGAACGGGCGAAAACACATTTTATGAAATGTGTATCCTTCGATGAGCAAGATTATTCCTCCCTCTATAATGTGATCTATTGCTTCGAATTTCTGGAGGATTTTGAAGGGGCCATAGCCTATTTGAACGATTATCTGGAGAGAAATCCTTATAGCCAGGTGGCCTGGCACCAGTTGGGCAAACAATACTTTGCCATAAAAATGTTTGAAGAGGCACTCGCGGCCTTCGATTTTGCTATTATCTCTGATGACACCTTTATTGGGGCCTACTTTGAAAAAGGAAAGGTCCTTGAAAAACTAGGAAAGTACAACGAGGCCATTGAGAATTACGAAACCACTATTTCCATTGACGATCCTACTTCCCATGCCTACCTGCGCATAGGAAAGTGCCATGAGAAGTTACAGAATTACGATCTGGCCAAATTCTATTTCTACCAGACCGTACACGAAGATCCACTATTAGACAAAGGTTGGTTGGCGATCACAGATTTTTATTTCAAGAATCACAAATACGACCGGGCGCTGTACTACATAAATAAGGCCATCAACATTGATGGTGAAAATGCAAAATACTGGAAGAAATGTGCCCGTATCCACGCTGCTCTGGAGCACTATGATGAGGCCGATTTTGCCTATAAACAAAGTATAGATCTGGGAAATTACGAATTAGACACCTGGCTTAATTGGGCAGAAGTTGTTACCCAGAACCAGGACCCGGATGCGGCCATACAAATTTTACTCCAGGCATTAGAATTCTATCCGGAAAAGGCCGTGATCCAATTTAAAATGGCCGGACTCTACCTACTGGCCAATGATCCGGTGAAAGCACAATACCGTTTTAGAAAGGCGCTTAAGTTAAACTTTGATCATCTGCGATACTTCAAAGAAGAATTCCCCTCTTTTTACGACTCGGTCTGGGCGCAGAATATTATAACGAGTATCCAGAAGGCATCCGACTAAAAAAACTACTTTTGCTTTTTTTATCGCTATGGGTGACCGTTCATTTTTGCAATATCTTATCCTTACCTTAAAAGGAATCGCCATGGGCGCCGCCGATGTGGTCCCCGGAGTGTCTGGAGGAACCATTGCTTTTATTTCCGGTATCTACGAGGAGCTCATCACTTCTATCAATCAGGTTAATTTATCCCTGCTAAAAACCTTGCGCACACAAGGGCTGGCCGCCACGTGGAAACAGGTCAACGGAAATTTTCTGATTTCTATATTTTTGGGAATTGCCATCAGTATCATCACCCTTGCTAAACTCATCAGCTGGCTATTGATTAATCAGCCTGTTTTACTCTGGTCCTTTTTCTTTGGGCTGGTGATCGCCAGTATTATTTTTGTGGCTAAAGGAATAGAAAAATGGAATCTTGCCGCTTTTATTGTGCTGGCATTGGGCGCTGGGGTGGCTTATTATATAACGCAATTACCCCCGGTGGAGAATACCGAAAGCCTGCCTTACCTATTTCTTTCTGGCGCCCTGGCCATTTGTGCCATGATCTTACCGGGTATCTCCGGTGCTTTTATCCTGGTACTCTTAGGGTCCTATAAAACTATTTTGGATGCCGTACACGAGCGCGATATTGCCATTCTGGCCACGGTTTTTACAGGAGCTGTTTTTGGGATCTTATCCTTTGCCCGTCTCCTGAAATGGATGTTTCAGCATTACAAGAATATTACCCTTGCGTTATTGACAGGTTTTATCATAGGCTCCTTGAGCAAAATATGGCCCTGGAAAGAGGTACTCACCTCCAAGGTCTTTGATGGAAAAACCATCCCTGTGCTTGAAAAAAATGTATCTCCGCTCTCCTATGAAGGAGATCCTCAACTTCTCTGGGCC
>NZ_JBATLB010000164.1:0-1818 GCF_049669965.1 Muriicola sp.
GCCATCCAAAAACGCAGTATGGAAATCGGCAATCAGGAGCGCAATCCACAAACCGATGAAGCCTTCTTACTCTTAGGCAAAGCCAGATATTTCGACCAAAGATATGTTCCTGCCATTGAAGCTTTCAACTATATTTTGCAAAAATACTCAGAGAGCAACAAACTGAATGAGGCTACGATCTGGCGTGAGAAAACCAATATCCGCTTAGAAAATGAGGATCTCGCGTTAAAAAACCTCAAGCGACTATTAAAGTTTGAAAAATTAAAAGATCAGGAATACGCAGATGCCAGGGCCATGATGGCACAAGCCTATATAAACCTTAAAGCACCCGATACTGCTATACAGCAATTAAAGATCGCTTCGGCTTACACCAAAAAGAACGGGGAAAAAGGGCGTTATTATTTTATAATTGGGCAATTGTACAACCAGCTTGGGCACAAAGACAGCGCCAATATTGCTTTTGACAAGATCATTGAACTTCAAAGAAAAACCCCCAGAGTATACTGGGTAAATGCCCATTTGCAAAAGATTCAGAATATCGAGATCAGTGATAAGAATAAGGAAGAACTGCTTGAATATCTCACATGGTTGGAGTTAAACAGAGAAAATCGCCCTTTTTTAGATAAGATTTTTAGGCAAATAGCGGTGTATCACAATACCTTGGATCAAGATAGTCTTTCTCTTGCCTATTATAATAAATCGCTCAAAGCAGCCAATCAATCCCCACAATTATTTGCGCTTAATTACGAAGATCTGGCTGAGTACTATTTTGATAAGAATGCCTACAAAACAGCAGGGGCCTACTATGACAGCGTGCTGCCAAACCTGCCTGAGAATACAAAGAAGTTCAGATCTATAAAAAAGAAGCTAGACAACCTGGAGGATGTAATTACCTACGAGAGCACGGTGCAGTATGCAGATAGTGTAATTGCGGTATACAATATGCCTTTGGAAGAACGCAAGGACTATTTCCAGGCCTATATTGATCAGTTAAAGGCCAAGGCCGATGAATTGGCTGCAAAGGAAGAGAGCAGACTTAACGCCGGTCTCGCCATCTTTGGTGAGTCAAAAGGCGGTAAAGAGAACAAGGGCAAGTTCTATTTCTATAATATTGCCAGTCTGGGATATGGGAAAACCGATTTTAAGAACAAATGGGGAAACAGAACACTAGAAGATAACTGGCGATGGAGCACTAAAAACACCTCTCAGGGTCTTGATTTGGTGGCCAATAGCGAAGGTCCTCAGGGTGCTGATCAGGCGGAGATCCCCGAAGAACTAAAGTATTCGCTGGAATATTACCTGGAAAGTGTCCCTACCAAAATAGTCGTAATTGATAGCCTGGACAGGGAACGAAATTTTGCCAATTATCAGCTTGGTCTTATTTATAAAGAGAAGTTTAAGGAAAATATGCTGGCCGCTGCGAAATTGGAAAGAGTGTTAGAATCTTCTCCTGAAGAACGCTTGGTCCTTCCGTCCAAATACAATCTCTTTAAGATCTACGAAGAGGTTGGGAGCCCTTTAGCTTTGGATATGAAAGATAATATCATACGCAATCATCCCAGTTCTCGTTATGCGGAGATACTGCTCAACCCACAAGCCGTACTTGAAGCTTCAGAAGACAGTCCGGAGGCACGCTATGCGCGCTTATACCAACTTTTTGAGGAACAGGAATTTCTTCGGGTGATTACAGGGGCTGAAGAAAGTATCAATATGTTTCCCGGGGACCCTGTAGTGCCAAAATTTGAAATGCTCAAGGCAACAGCCATTGGAAGACTACAAGGATATAAGGAATTTAAAGAGGCGCTGAATTATGTGGCC
>NZ_JBATLB010000165.1:0-7990 GCF_049669965.1 Muriicola sp.
TCTGAATCGGAAGCATTGACGGCAGCAAACAAATCGTCCAAAATTCTATCCGCAAATTCCAGGCGTGTGGAGAGTTTATATTCTACCAACTCCTCAAAAGATATGGATTCGTCCTCCATAAGCATCCGCGCCGAGCGTTGTGGCCGGAATGGCATATATTTTGGAGCCATATAGCTGGGATAGTCATCAGGGTCCAAGGTCATAGGTATGGTACTTGTCCAGGGCGGGTCATTGGCATTTTGAAGCCACCCACCCTCTGGGTTCTTTATTTTGGGTAAGTCGGCATACGCATGCACTTCGGTCCATATATCTGCCGATTTTCCGCCCGGAATAACACGATCCCAATAATCCCAGTCGCCAGAAATTCGTTTAGGAACCAGGCCATTGAACAAATAGAAAATTTCTCCTTGTTTATCTGCGTACATAACATTCCAAAAAGGGATTTGTGCCATTTTTAAAGCGTCCTCAAATTCATTGAAAGTGCTACTGTTAATCATACGCCACCATTGTAAAAACATATTTGGTTTGTCTAAGCCAACCATCCTTAAAGCCAGGACTTTGTCTTCAGTTTTATTGACTACCGGGCCGTGAACCGTCTTCATAATGGGAATTTCCCGGTCTAGAATTGTCCCATCATCTTGCTTTATTTTTATGATTTTTGAAGACGTTTCAAAATCTTTCCGTTCACCATCCAATAGATAGCCACCATCTTTCAGTTCCAATTCGTAGGTATCTGCGTTGTCAATGGTGTTGTCTGTATGACTCCAGCCCAGGTTTTCATTAAAACCAATGGCAATACCCGGAAAACCCACGAGCGTTGAACCGTACATATTTTTCCCATTTAAATTTAAATGCGATTCAAAGAACAAAAATTCTTGCCACCAAGGTAAATGAGGGTTTTGTACCAACATTGCATTACCGGAAGCTGAGCGCTTAGGTGCAATGGCATAGGTGTTGGAACCCATATCTGGCCATTCCTGAACGCGCCCTAGATCATTTCCGCCAATAAAACGAGTGAAAATTACATACATACTATGCATATTCATGTCCTTGGTAGTTAGCGGCAAGACCATTTTATTTTTGTCATCAATTGCCTCAGGATATGCTGCTGCATAAGCATTCATACCTTTTATAAAGGAGCTATAGATGGTTTTGATTTCAGGGTCCTGATTCTTTTCCCAATCCTCGGCCAACTGATCAAAACCCAGGGTATGTATGAGCAAGTCATTGTCGAATTTTCCTTGCCCCCAGTATTCGGCTCCTTTGCCCCTGGAGCTTCCATAAAGTTCTAAAATAAGGTTGGCATGATTATGCATTTGGGCCCAACCCTGAGCGAAGAATAAATCTTCGGTACTATTTGCGGTAATATGCGGAACACCCCAGGTATCCCAGGCTATTTGGGTTTCAATTTTTTTTGTTTTAGCACAAGAATTAACTAAAAAAGAAACTATAATAAGAGTGAAAAGAAGACGGTTTTTCATATTTTTTTTCATTTAAAAGTTTGAAGTGTTGATCATAGTGAAGGTCAATGCTCCTGGCTATGATTTGCTTTCGCTGTTCATTACGCTCTGAATGTAAAGCCTGGGTTTTGGGCGTAATGAAGTATAGCCGTTTTTTGCATAGGTTTTTATTCCTTCTTTTTATATTCTTTTCCGTTTTTATATACTGAAATTACTTTTCTGATATGTTCAATGTTTTCCAATGGATTTTCAGACAGTACCACAAGGTTTGCTATTTTTCCAACTGAAATCGATCCGTGGGTATCTTCAATTCCAATTGCTATAGCATTATTTATGGTGGCAGCTTTGAGCGCATCAATGTTTGTAATTCCACACTCTGTAAAGAGTATAATCTCATCCTGAACCCATTTCATATCTGCACTCAAATCTGTTCCAGCTGCTATCGTAACTCCATTTAAATAGGCTGCTTTAGTGATTTTCTTTGCCCAATTGTCCATATCTTCTAGATTCATTTTGCTTGCAGCACTGGAAAGATCTTTAGTTGGATTGTTTTTTTGAGTGTTCGGATTATTTATTGGCTTTTGAACACGTAATTTCATGCTCCAAGCAGAAAGAGTTGGTTCAAAAACAATATTATTTGATTTCATTTTTTCAAATAAAGAAATGAATTCGGAAGATGAAGCATCAGTATTTTTAAAATCCTGTAGCGGAACAAATTTTCGAATAGCTTCATTAAAGGAATTGGGCATATTTTTTTCCAGCTCAAATATCATTCCAATACTATGGGATAAAACATCCACTTTTGCGTTTACAGCGTCTGATGGTTTACTGGGGTAAATACTGGAGTGGCTCCACATTTTGAGTCCATTAGCATGTGTAGCTATACTTAGCTTTATTAATAATTCAGGCTTTACATTTGAATATACTTTTAATCCATTTACTCCAACTTCTTTGGCGTCGGCAACTACTGTTTCCAAATCCGTTTCATCAGTAATTACTCGCATCCAAGGTGCTGAACCTGGCTCAAACCCTTGTGCAGCAAATTTGGTTCTGGGATCTTTTAAGAAAGCTGGGCCAAATACATTTGCCGAATAATATATGTCAGGGCCTTTTAGTTTTCCTTCCCCGATTTCCTGGTTTAGTGATTGATAGACTCTCGCATCACCACCCATATCCCGTACACTTGTAACTCCTGAATAAAGCAACTTTGTCAAAATTTCTTTACGGTTTTTTGGTCTGAAGAGATGTACATGTGAATCTATCAATCCAGGAATAACATAATTCCCTTTTAAATCTATAATATTTTCAACTTTTTCTAAGCTCAAAGAATTACTTGCCTGTATGGATTTTATTTTATCATTCTCAATTAGGATAGTCATATTTTCCATCTGTCGAGAATCCTCAACATCAATTATGGTGACATTTGTAAGGGCGGTAAACTTGTCAGTAGCTGTCTGAGAAAAAGTTTCACTAATAAAACTAATCCAGGATATGATTAGAAATATGGATATTGATTTTCTCATTACTTTAAGTTCTATTTAATGTATGCCTTCCATAGGCAGGTTGACAAAGGAGCGTTGGACGTTTAGCATTTAAGCCAAATTTAGTGCTGTTTAAATGTAGGAAATTCTGATGAAGTTTTAGTGAAGCGTTGAATTATAGCCTTTGTTGGCATTAGTATTTTATTAATCAATATTCTGTATATCTTTCATTAATCTTTCGGAACCTAAAGCAGATTTGGTTTTTTGATACATAAATGAATCATTTTTTTTATCTAAAATAAGGTCTGCAGCAATTAGACCGTAAGCTAGAGAACCTTTTGCTCCAATGCCAGACATTCCTCCAACTAAAACATAACTAGAATCAATGTCCACTTTATTTTTTATTATGTTACTCACATAAGGTACTTCAGATTCTGTTAGTGAATAAACACAAGAATAACCTTTGACATATTCTAAATCGGACGCTATTATTGGTAAATCAAGTTTTTTCAGATAGTCAACAGTATTTTCTTTGCTCCAGTGAATTTCTTGCTCGGTTAATTTCATTGCCCATACTTCGTCTAACTCCTTAATTTCTGTCCTTAAAAAATGTCCTCCAACTTTTAATAAAGGTCTTTGGTCACTGTCAAATTTCTCAATCATAGAATAAAATATTTCAGAATTTAGATAAGCAACAGGATAAGAGGATATGAGCCTGTTTTTCTGGTCACTTGTCAACATATCATATTTGTCTGATTTTATTTTTAAAAATGAAAGAAATAAACGCTTTGGACTTATCAAATCCCTAAAATAAGGTGCAATATCTTTCATTAAAATCCCATTATAGGGACCAGCAGCCGCTACTACCTTTTTACTCAAGATGGTTTTGTTTGTTCCAGTTTTGGTATCTGTAATTTTGATTTTATATACTCCATCCTCTTTTTTTAAACTGGTAACTTTTTGGTTGTAGTCTATTCTATTTCCAGATTTTCTTATTCCTAGATGTAGTTTTTTAATTAACACTTTCGGATTAAGAGTACCAGTGTATTGTTTATATTCACGAATAACCATTGTAGTATCTGAAATTTTCATTTCAAACTTTTCTTCTGCTTCCTCTTTAGTTGATGCATATTCATATTTATCTAATTGTCCATCAAGCAAATTTTCAACATCATTTAATTGGGATTTAGAATAGATATAGGTTACCGGTGAAGTTCTGTAAATATCTTCCATAGAATGAAGTACATCTCTTTCTCCTTCGTTTAAGTACTCAATCAAACCCTTCGTTTCTTTTATAGAGGTTTGTTGTAGAAATGAGAATATGTCTTCTTTTGGGCCTAAACTTCTTGAAATTCTTGCCTCTCCAAAACTAGAACCAGAAGTATAAATTGAATCTTGTTGCTCAAGAAGTAAAACATTTTGTCCATATTTAGAAAGCTCCCAGGCGGTCGAACTTCCCATAAGTCCGCCACCGATTACGACAATATCCTCTATCTTTTCTGAAGTTTGACAGGATATTAACTTTGATACAATGACTGATATTAAGATTAGGTTTCTCATTTACTTATATTAATGCTAACGTGATTGTGTATGGTTAGTTACGTGATTAAGCAACTAATTTAGCGTACAAATACGTACCAGAGAAAATTCCGAATGAATTTTCCAAATAAGCACTTGCCAAAGCAATTAATAATACACGGTGTTATCTTTTGTGGCGACGCACTCGGGTAAACATGTCTAACTAGTCTTCTCTATTCCACCTGAGCAAGAAGGCCTGTTTGTATTACTTTTTGGGAATACGTTTTTCGATTTGTCCTAAATGTCCACTACTATTCGATTTATGAAAGTTTTTAAAAGTATATCGTGAAACCTGTAACTTTTTCAGTTTTGTGATAGTCATATATCTGTACTTTATAAAATATTTAATAATCTGAATAACAATTTATCATGAAATATACAGAGCGAAATACCAAAATAAAAATTAGAACTAATTACTTTAAAATTATCGTTTTGTTAATGCTGACGATGCTACTGCCATCAGTAAAGGGAACTGCCCAAATGACTGCAAAGCAAATTGACAGTTTAGTTACTATAGCAGTCAATACCGTGGATAATACTGTTGGTTTTGCAATAGGTGTTGTCAAAGACGGTAAAATTTTACACGTAAAAGGCTATGGTGTAAACTCCGTAGATTTAAATGAAGCGGTAACTGCCGACACCCCATTTGGCATTGCCTCTAATTCTAAGGCATTTACGTCTGCTGCACTAGCGATACTGGTTGAGCAAGGGAAAATTAATTGGGAGGATAAAGTCATCCGTCACATACCCGAATTTAAAATGTACAATGATTATGTCACAAACAACTTTACCATTCAAGATCTTCTAACCCATCGCAGTGGTTTAGGCCTCGGCGCTGGTGACCTCATGATTTTTCCAGACGATTCAGATTTTACAATTGATGATGTACTTAGCGCTTTTCAACACTTTGAACCATCTACTGCCTTTAGGACAAAGTTTGATTATGATAATTTGTTGTACATAATCGCAGGCGAACTTACTGCTCGAGTAAGCGGGAAATCTTGGGAAACATTTGTCGATGAAGAGATTCTTAAACCTTTAAAAATGAATCATTCTTATGCCAGTTATGAGGATGCCTTACAGAATGATACTGTTGCCGTGGCGCATTCCTTTGACGGTACCGTATTAAAAGCAATTGAGAAATCTAAAACAGATTTGAATGGAAGCGTAAAGCAAAAAATGAACGGTGCAGCAGGTGGAATATGGTCTAGTGCTAATGATATGTGTAAATGGATGTTAGCACAATTAAATAAGGGGAGGTATGGTGCTAATATGGATAAAACTTTATTTTCAGAACAACAACATCGGGAAATGTGGCGCGTACACACGCCTATGAATAAGCCATCGGACCCGATGTTGCCTTTTATATCTCACTTTTCAGGGTATGGATTAGGCTGGTTTTTATCAGATATTAATGGATTTTTCAAAGTTGATCATTCCGGCTTAATCGCTGGAATGTCTTCAGAGGTTACTTTGATTCCAGAATTGGATCTCGGTATAGTTGTTATGAATAATTCAGAAGGAGCTAGCCTCCTTGATGGTTTGATAGGCTTTGCACTGTTAGATGAATTTTTAAAATTAGAAACGGGCATCAATTGGCTAGAAATGACAAAGAGATTGCAGCAGCAACGCGGAAAAATGGGCGATCCTGATTCAGAAAAAGTTTGGACTGAAGTTGAAGCAAATAAAAATGTAAAAGTCAATAAAGATAATTACGTTGGGATATACGAAGATGACTGGTTCGGAAAGGTTGAAGTTTTTGATAAAGAGGGGGGTTTATGGTTTAAATCGCACAAGTCGCCAAGATTAAATGGTAAAATGGAATTTTATGAAGACAATACTTTTGCGATAAAATGGGAATATCAAGATATGAAAGCCGATGCTTTTGCCATTTTTTCGCTAAATGAAAACGGTAAAGCCCAAAGCATCAAAATGAAAGGCATCTCTCGTTTTATTGATTTCAGTTTCGATTTCCAGGATTTGGATTTGAAAAGAGTATCGGAAAATCTACAAATCGACGGCAGAACTCGATAAGCATATATTCAAGCTAAAAAGTCCCGCAACACAATCGTGTAATGGGACTTTTTTGTTCTCAATTTTGTCAAGTCCAATATTTTGTTTTTTTCAGCCATTGAAGATAACGGCTAGTATAACAATCGTAGCCTACCGATAGGAGGCTATGATTTGGTATACATTGTTGCAGGCAGTGCTTTATTTCTATTTGTTATTCTTAATTTCCAATGACTTTCGTTTTATCCAATTAACAGAAATATTTATTGGTTCTTTCTTATTGGTATTATGTCCCAATGATGGAAACAAAACATACTCAAATGGTTTGTTCTCTAATTTCAAATCATTAAGATGCTCGATACATATTTTTACAGGAATTTGAATATCTCTTTCTCCAAAAATCCAAAGACCAGGGATTGAAAGAGTTTTCAAAATCTCTTTTGGGTCAGTAGTTTCAAATTGATATTTGTCTGGGTCGTTTTTGATATGTTCACGAGCGTCTTTTTCTGTATGATTATCCCAAAAATCTGTTCTTCCATTTGTATAAAACTGAAATCGTAGTTGTTCAAGAGTAGTTATGGTTGGGCAACTTAATAAAACCATAAATTCTACCAAGGGATTTTCACTAGCAACAATTGGAATTATCCATCCTGCTTGACTTGCGCCTATAAGTCCAATAGGTAAATCTTTCCTTTTGTTATAAACTACGTTAACAGCTGAACTTGCATCTTTTGCTAATAGTTTTAGATTTTCAACACTAATATTATTTGTCCCTACTTCTGGTCCAGCATAAACTCCACCAGATTCTCCAACTCCACGTTTATCATAGGTTAATACTAAAATATCATTCGCGGCTAACAATTCAGCGAACTTTGTCATTCGAGGTACTTGGTCAGAGCCGTGAACAATGATAACTGCTGAATGCGGATGGTTAGGGCTATAAATTGTACCTGCTAATTTAACTCCTTCACTTTCGAAAGTCACATTTTCTGTTGTTATAGACTCAATTGATTCAGTCATTTCTTGATTAAGTGCCGTCTTTTTTTGTTCAACTGAATTATTGCAACTAATCATTGTTACAAATAGAAGTAGTAATAAAAATCGACTTGTCAATTTCATCATATAATTTTCTTCAAAGTTTTGGTCGCATTGCCTACGATCTGGGCTATGGTTTGGCGCGGTGTTGGGGGCGAAGCTAGCGGAGGATCTAACGGCGTTGTCGTTAGAAATTTGCGCAGGCAAAGCGAGCCCTGGCCTTTTAACCATTGAAGCCAAGTTTTGTTTTATTTAAATGTAGGAAATTTCAGGGAAGTTCTAAAGCAGCGCTGAATTATAGGCGTTGTTGTAGTTAGTAACATATTATGGGTTCATTTGAATCTTTCATATTTATTTCAACTATTATAGAATCATTTTCATTAATTCTTAAATTATTTATTTGGACTGGTATTTTTCCAAGCCAAT
>NZ_JBATLB010000166.1:0-40244 GCF_049669965.1 Muriicola sp.
CCAAAGGTATTGGTTGTAACCACCCCATTATCTATTTGCTCCCAGGTATAGGTAAGTACATCCCCCGGATCGGGATCGGCTGCCTCTCCGGTTAGGACAAAGGCGGTGTTCTTAGGAATGGTATAGTTTCCAATAGTTGTAATGACCGGAGGTGAATTTGAGATTGGCAATTCTACTGCACAACTCGTGGTTGCAATATATTCGGAGATCTGAAGGATGCTGTTGTAATGGAAATAATCATCCCCACTTGTTTGTACATTATTTCCTTCCACAATGCCCGCATAGCCCATGATCGTTGAACCACTGGCAGGTTCGGCCTGTACTCCGGTCCCTTCAGATTCAAAAGACCAGGTATGATTGGCACCAAATTGATGTCCCAGTTCGTGCGACACATAGTCGAGATCAAAAATATCTCCCTGTGGATTCAGGGCCGCCGAAAATGCACTTCCTTTTTGATTTGTTCTACAAACAGCTCCTATAAATCCGGCATTTCCATTATTGGTGTCCTCATGGAACAAATGACCCACGTCGTAGTTTAAACTACCAATAACATTGGTAAGCGTTGTTTGTACCTCAGAATTTAAATTGGATCCATAGGGATCCGTGGCAGGATCTATGTAAATCACAAGATCATCATTGGGAATTAGTTCCAGGGAAATGCCCAGATCCGTTATAAAGATCTCATTTACACGGGTAAGGGTAGCGTTGATAGCAGCCAGGGCATCAGGGATAGTCCCGCCATGGAACTGGGTGTATTCTCCCGTAGCTGAAACTGCTATTCTGAACTTTCTTAAGGTTTGATCATCCACCAGTTTAGCGGTGCGTTCCTGTTCGGAGAGAATGGGTTTGGCCTCAGTGTTACAGACAAATTTATCCATTTCTGCGCTCTGCCCGCTACGGTCGTACAGGACGTATTCTGTTGCATCCCGCGATGCTTTTTCCAGGAAAATACTTCTCTCTTTTCCATTAAAAATAAACATGGCCTGCACGCCTTTGGGCGATACACTAAAACGGACCCTTTCTGTTTTGTCTCTAACACTGTTGCCCGAAAAAGAGCGTATTTCGGGGTACTTGGCCGTAAGTTCCGGAGAAAAAACAGGAGTTTCTTCCACCTCATAGGCAACCATTACCCCATTAGCATCAGGAAAATAAATCTGGGTTTTGTTTAGGGATCCGGTGGTAAGCTTACTTAACTCTCGTTCTAAAAGCCTTTCTTCCAACGAAAAAAAACGTACTTTCTGTAATTCCAAACCCTTAAGATCCGAAGATAATAATTCGTTCTTTACGGCTGTTGATTGCCAATATCCAGACTGTGCCACAGCGGAAAAGCACACAAATAGTATGGATATTGATAAAACAAGACGTAGTTTTGTTAACATTTGGGGACATTAAAACTTTAAAAATAAGCCTTTTTATTATTTATATGGTGTGGTAACAGTTCAAAGCATTTCTAAATACGATAAACATCAACCATCAGTTATTACAATTGGAACATTTGACGGGGTCCATGTTGGTCATAAGTTGATCCTGGAACGCCTCATAAATGATGCCAGAGTTACGAATAGGGTGTCTGCAGTACTTACCTTTTTCCCACATCCCCGTATGGTCTTACAAAAAGATTCCGACCTGAAACTTCTTAATACTATAGAAGAAAAGAAGCAGATACTGGAGGGGTTAGGGCTAGACTTTCTTATAATTCAACCCTTTACCAAGAGCTTTTCCAGATTGAGTGCAACCACCTTTGTGAGGGATATGTTGGTGAATTCCTTACATGCTAAAAAAGTGATCATAGGGTATGACCATCGTTTTGGCAGGAATCGAAATGCCAATATCAACGATCTGATCGCCTTTGGCAATGCACTAGAATTTGAGGTAGATGAAATTCCTGCCCAGGAAATTGAGGCGGTGGCAGTAAGTTCTACCAAGATCAGAAGTGCCTTGATGGAAGGCGATGTACGCACGGCCAATTCATACCTGGGATATTCCTATATGCTCAGCGGAGAGATCATCAGGGGAAAGGGCCTGGGAAAAGAATTAGGTTTTCCTACCGCCAACTTACACATTAAAGAAGAATACAAACTTATTCCAAGGAACGGTGTTTATGTAGTTCAAAGCCAATTGAAAAACAAGACGGTGTACGGAATGATGAATATTGGTACCAACCCCACTGTAGATGGGCAACACCAGAGCATAGAAGTGAATTTCTTCGATTTTAATGAAGACCTATACCACCAGCATATACAAGTTAATATTCTTCATTGGATCCGGGAAGAACAGAAGTTTAATTCCCTGGAGGAACTCAAGGCACAGCTAAGAAAAGACAAAGAGACAGCGCATTCACTAATTTCAGAATAAATGCTTCAGAATTGGCTTTTTAAGAAGATAGACAACGGGTCGCTTATCATATTTCGTATCTTTTTCGGAATCCTTATCAGCTTAGAGAGTTTTGGTGCTATTTTAACGGGCTGGGTAAGAAGAACCTTTATAGATCCTACTTTTACATTTTCTTTTATAGGCCTTGAATGGCTACAACCCCTCCCTGGAAATGGTATGTACCTCTATTTTGTGGTCATGGGGATTTTGGGAATCTTTATAGCTATTGGTTTTAAATACCGTTGGAGCATTGTTCTTTTTACGCTCTTGTGGAGTGCCGTTTACTTCATGCAAAAGACCGCCTATAACAACCATTATTATCTTTTAATTCTGATAACTTTCCTGATGTGTTTCCTGCCGGCACAACGCTATGCCTCAGTAGACAGCAAATTAGATCCCTCGCTGCGCAGCAATTCCATGCCGGCTTACGTGCAATGGATCATTATTTTTCAATTATTTATTGTCTATACCTATGCGGCTCTGGCCAAACTTTATGGAGACTGGTTAGATCTCTCCATCATTGAGATCCTCCTTAAAGGAAAGGAATCTTATCCGCTCATTGGCTCTTTTCTTCAGCTTCCATGGGTGCATACCATTGTTGGTGTTATGGGTATTATATTCGACCTTCTGATCGTTCCGGCCCTGCTTTGGAAGCCAAGTCGAAACTGGGCCTTCGGATTTGCAATTTTCTTTCATCTTTTTAATTCCATTGTTTTCCAGATAGGGATCTTCCCTTATTTGGCGCTGGCCTTTATAGTGTTCTTTTACCCCCCTGAAGTGATCAAAAAACGTTTTCTGCGGAAAAAGCAGCTTTATACCGGGAATGAGTTCCAAATACCCAGCTATAAAAATTGGTTATTATTGGGTTGCGGCATTTATTTTGCATTTCAGCTGGTATTACCCGTACGGCATTTTTTAATTGAGGACGATGTGCTGTGGACGGAGGAAGGACATAGAATGAGCTGGCGAATGATGCTCCGAGGCAGATCCGGGGTAGTTCAATTTATCATAAAAAATAAGGTCACCGGGGAAAAATCTATTGTACCTCACCAGCTGTATTTAACACCTCAACAATTAGAAAAAGTTTCTTGCTATCCCGATTTTACCTGGCAATTTGCCCAGTATCTAGAAAAGGAATACGCAGCTAAGGGTCAGCAAATATCGGTGTTTGCCAAATCCAAGGTAAGTATTAACGGCCGGCCCTTGGTGCCATTCATTGATCCTGGCGTAGACCTTGCTGCAGAAGAATGGGATCATTTTGGGCATCACAAATGGATCTTGCCTTCCCCCTATCAAAAGAAAAAAAACCGCTAAGGAATCCTTGGGCTTCCTCATCTGAATTCACCAATTAAGCGTAAATTTGTGCCTTAATTCAGGATCAATGCTAGTATTACAGGCCATTAGGGAAAATAAAGAGGCTCTTGTCACAGCTCTAAAGAAACGAAATCTGGATGCGGATGCCTTGTTGAATAAAGTACTTGAGCTCGATGAGAAGCGAAGAGGCATTCAAACGGAAATGGACGGCACTCTTGCACAGCTCAATTCCTTATCCAGGGAAATAGGCACTCTCTATAAGGCTGGAAAGGCTCAGGAAGCCAACCTCTTAAAAGAAAAAACTACCCAGCTGAAAGAAGATTCTAAAAGTATGGGTGAAGCCTTAAATGCGGTTGCCACAGAATTGGATCAGGCCTTATACCTTATCCCTAATATTCCAAATGAGCTTGTCCCCGCTGGTAGTTCTGAAGAAGACAATGAAGAGGTTTTTCGTGAAGGTGAGGTGCCAACACTTATGAAAGGAGCTCTTCCTCACTGGGAATTAGCCAAGAAATATGATATTATCGATTTTGAACTCGGGGTAAAGATCACCGGGGCAGGATTTCCGGTATACAAGGGGAAGGGTGCCAGATTACAACGTGCCTTGATCGCTTATTTCCTGGATAAAAATACGGCTGCAGGGTATACAGAAATGCAGGTACCATATTTGGTGAACGCAGCCTCAGGATTTGGCACGGGTCAGCTTCCCGATAAAGAGGGGCAAATGTATCATGTAACTGCAGATGATCTGTACCTCATTCCCACTGCGGAAGTGCCTGTAACGAACATACTTCGCGATACAATATTAAACTATCAGGACCTGCCTGTTTGTTATACCGGATATACCCCTTGTTTCAGGAGAGAAGCTGGGAGTTATGGAGCTCATGTACGCGGACTTAACCGTCTTCATCAATTCGATAAGGTTGAAATTGTCCGGGTTGAAGAGCCGGCAAACTCCTATGAGGCCTTAACCACCATGGTAGAACATGTAAAAGGTATTTTAAGAGAATTAGAATTACCATTTAGAATTCTCCGTTTGTGCGGAGGAGATCTTGGATTTACCTCAGCACTAACCTATGACTTTGAAGTGTTTTCTACCGCCCAGGACAGATGGTTAGAAATTAGTTCCGTCTCCAATTTTGAGACCTATCAGTCTAACCGACTAAAGTTGAGGTTTAAGGATCAAAATGGCAAGACTCAATTGGCCCATACCCTCAACGGAAGTTCACTGGCACTACCCAGAGTTTTGGCAGGAATTTTGGAGAACTATCAGTCGGCCGAAGGGATCCACATCCCCAAAGCACTGATCCCCTACACAGGTTTTGATCTAATAGATTAAGATTTCATTGATAGTTTTTCTTGGTTGACTTGGTTACCTTTGAGAAAGTTCCATGATGAAAAGTGTTATTTTATTTGTGTGCCTCCTTACAGCTCTGTGTGGGATTGCACAAGACGACTTTTTAGCGAAGCAGTACTTCAACGATGGGGAATACGAGAAAGCACTTGTATTTTATGAGAAACTCGTAGACCAAAATCCCCGTAGAATGGATTTTGCGGAGAATATGATACGTTGTTATCAGCAATTGGAATACTATGAGAAGGCCGAGGGATTTTTGATGGGCCGACTAGAATCCGGAAATGCCTTCCCCACCATCTACATAGAATTAGGTTACAACTACAGGTTGCAGGAGAATACTCAACAGGCAACAGTATACTACAATAAAGCTTTGGAGGCCATTGAAAAAAATCCAAACTACGGTTACGGGATTGGCGTGGGTTTTCAGCGATTTTCCTTACTAGATTTTGCCCTTCAAGCCTTTGAACGGGCCATGGAGTTAAATCCGGAACTCGATTACAATTTTCAAATTGCCCAGATTTATGGAGAACAGGGAAATATAGAGAAGATGTTTGTAGCGTATCTTCAACTACTAGACAAGGGCCGCTCCACTCTTGGAAATGTCCTAGGGAAGATAGGCGATTTTATTACCGAAGATGCAGACAATGAGAACAACAGAATCCTCAAAAAAGTAATCTTACAAAAGGCACAAAAAGACCCGGATGTACTTTGGAATGAAATGTTGAGCTGGCTCTATGCACAACAAAAACAGTACAATTTTGCTTTTACCCAGGAAAAGGCCATTTATAAAAGAGCGGAGGGATCTACTTTTGAACGGATGGAGGCCCTGGGAAACACTTCCCTGGAGAATGATGCCGCAGACATTGCACAGCAAGTCTTTGAATATATTGTAAAGAACAGCTCAGAAATTGTGACCAGACTTAATGCCCAGCTTCATCTGCTAGACATTGAGTTACTGAGGGCCGAGGAAAAAGACTTTGACAGAATTGACACGAGCTATCAGGAGCTAATGAACACTTATGGATATCAGGTGCCCACTTTGCAATTACAGGTTGCCTACGCTAATTTTCTGACTTTTAAACGAAGTGAATCTGAAAAGGCCATCCTGATCTTAAAAAAATCGCTGGAACTGCCACTGGCAAAATACGGAGAAGCCTATATAAAAATGGCTTTGGGTGACATTCTGGTATTCGACCAGAAATTCAATGAGGCCCTTATTTATTTTTCACAGATCCAAAAAAGCCTCAAGAACGACGTTTTGGGTCAGGAAGCAAGGTTTAAAGTAGCTCAAACAAGTTTTTACAAAGGCGATTTTGACTGGGCCCTCACGCAGTTGAAGGTGCTTCGTGGATCCACCTCACAGCTCATCGCCAATGATGCGATGCAGCTGAGTTTGTTGATCTCAGATAATTCCCTGGAAGATTCAACACAAACCGCCTTAAAAAAATTCGCTCGAGCCGATCTTCTGGCTTATCAGAATAAAAACCAGGAAGCCATCGCCGAATTGGAAGAAATCTTGCAACAACACAAAGGCGAAAAGATTGAAGACGAGGCGCTTTTAAGGCAGGCACAATTACTGGAAGCTTCGAATAATCTTGAAGCTGCGCTTTTTAATTACACTAAGATCATTGAATTCTTCGGAAATGATATCCTAGCGGATGATGCCCATTTTGCGATGGCAGAATTATATCGCACAAAATTGAATAATACTGAAAAGGCAAAATATCATTACGAACGTATCCTTTATAATTTTCAAGACAGTTACTACTTCCCACAGGCCAGAAAAAATTTCAGAATTCTGAGGGGAGATACCATCAATTAATTATTCAACTTTTTACCTCACACTGGCGTATGCTCATTTATAATGTCACCATCAATGTTGAAGAATCCGTCAGAGATGCATGGGTATCCTGGATGATAAAAACACATATACCGGACGTTTTAGCTACCGGAAGATTTTTAGAGGCCACTATGACCAGGGTCATGGTAGATGAAGAGATGGGCGGAATTACCTATTCTGTGCAGTACAAGGTAAAGGACCGTGCTACCCTGGATCTTTATTATAAAAACGATGCCGACAGATTGCGAAATGAAACTCTAAAACGTTTTGGATCTGCTCTGGTTGCATTTCGGACAGAACTGGAAGTGGTCACTATTAACAAACCCCTGATACGCAGCGCAACAGAATACTTATTCACCTACGGCACCCTGCAGGAAAAAGAAGTGCAAAAAATGGTCTTTTCCAGGATCTTAACGGGCAATGAGGACCATCTTGGGGCACATACGATTTCCAAGGAGTTGGTAGGTGGCCTTTACCCCACCATAGAATCAACTTCCAAATCTGCGAAGGGTGTCCCAGGAATTGTGTATATTATTAGTAAGGAAGAATTACTGCGTGTGGATGACTATGAAGGCGATGCCTATTACAGAAAAAAAGCAACACTCGCCTCAGGAACCGAAGCCTGGGTATACCTTGGCAAAACCAAATCTTAAGCATCTTTTTACATGGGCAAACGAAAAAAGTCTCATTCCCAATACTACAAAAAAAATGGTCCTCATGGCAAAGAAGAAGGACCGGTTAGAGCCAAAAAACATCTAGGACAGCACTTTTTAAAAGATGAGTCTATTGCACAACAAATTTCAACCACCTTGTCCTTATCTGGTTATAGCGATGTACTAGAAATTGGTCCGGGAACCGGTGTACTTACCAAATATTTACTAAAGCAGGATATTGATCTGGTAGCGATGGACCTGGATGCCGATGCCATTATTTATCTCAAACACAGCTTTCCATTAGAGTATCCTGAACTAATGGAAAGAAAAGGCAGCTTTACGGTGGTGGAAGCAGATATTCTGCAGGCCGACCTTCAAACCTATTTTGGCCAAAAACCCTTTGCCATCATTGGAAATTTTCCATATAATATATCCACTCAGATCGTATTTAAACTCTTGGAATACAGGCAACAGATCCCAGAATTTTCCGGCATGTTCCAAATGGAGGTTGCCAAGCGTATTTGTGAAAAAGAAGGCAGTAAAGCCTATGGCATCTTATCTGTCCTGGTGCAGGCTTTTTATGAGGCCGAATATCTTTTTACCGTACATCCCGAGGTATTTGATCCTCCTCCTAAAGTTAAATCAGGAGTACTTCGGCTCACTCGCAGGGTAAACACAAACTTAGACTGCGACGAGGCATTGTTCTTTAAGGTAGTTAAATCTGCTTTTAACCATAGGCGTAAGACCTTACGAAATAGTTTAAAAAGCTACAACCTTTCTCAAAATCTAAAAGAAGATGCTATCTTTGACCAGCGTCCGGAACAGCTGGGTGTGCGCGATTTCTTATCGTTGACAAGGAAGATAGCAAATGACACCATTTAAACTCACAGAAGACCTATTAGCAGAAATTGTTGAGCTCATTGATGCCAATAATAAGGAAGCTTTGCATTTGCTTTTGGAAGAAGTTCACTTTGCGGATGTGGCAGAGATCGCAAATGAACTGAGTTCAGAACAAGCCACCTACCTGATAAAGCTACTCGATAGCAACAAAACCTCGGATATACTCACGGAATTAGATGAGGATGTCAGAGAAGCCATTCTGAATAATCTTTCGTCCAAGGAGATTGCGGGAGAACTGGAAGAACTAGATACCGATGACGCCGCAGATATCGTTGCCGAGCTTCCAAAAGAGATCATCCAGGAGGTAATTTCGGAAATTGAAGATCGGGAACACGCAAGACATATTGTAGACCTGTTGCGTTATGATGAAAATACTGCAGGTGGGCTAATGGCGAAAGAATTGGTGAAAGTGAATGAAAACTGGACGGTTCTTCGCTGTGTAAAAGAAATGCGGGCACAGGCAGAAAATGTGACCAGGGTACATTCTATTTATGTGGTTGATGATGATGAAAAACTCAAGGGACGTCTCTCCCTGAAGGATCTGCTTACAACTTCTACCACTAATCCCATCAAAAATGTATATATCCCCAAGGTAGACTCCGTAAATGTGAATGAAAAGCCGGAAGAAGTTGCCAAGATCATGTCTAAATACGATCTGGAGGCCATTCCGGTTATAGATGAAATAGGCAGGCTGGTTGGCAGGATCACCATTGATGACATTGTGGATGTTATTAGGGAAGAGGCCGAAAAAGATTACCAACTTGCAGCAGGGATCTCTCAGGATGTTGAGGCCGATGACAGTATATGGATGTTAACCCGCGCCAGACTTCCATGGTTGTTTTTGGGTTTATTGGGTGGTTTGGGTGCAGCAGCTATCATGGGTAATTTTGAGGAGATGATCAGCAAACATGCCATTTTATTTTTCTTTACCCCTTTGATTGCCGCCATGGCAGGGAATGTAGGAGTGCAATCGAGCGCTATCATCGTGCAGGGCCTTGCCAATGACGACCTGAAGGGAAGTATAGGAAACCGGCTCATTAAAGAAATGCTGCTCGCCTTGTTAAATGGCGTTATTCTGGCCTTTGTGTTACTCTTTTTTACCTGGATCTGGAAAGGGACTTTTATGACCGCACTTGCCATCTCAATTTCCCTTATCACCGTTATTGTGGTAGCAGGGATCATTGGCACTTTTACTCCATTATTCCTTCATAAACGAGGTATAGACCCTGCTATCGCCACAGGCCCCTTTATTACTACAAGCAATGATATATTTGGGATCCTTATCTATTTTACGATTGCCAAGGTTTTACTGGGCATCTAAAAGTCTAAAAAAAAACATACCTTGAAGCTATCTCCAAAAAGAACAGTAGGGGATAAAAATCTATCGTATGAAGGTTAAAGTAGGTGTCATTCAGGAACATCCTGTGTTTTTTGACAAGGAAGGAACCATTGACAAAATAGAAAGCCTTCTTTCCGCCAATGCCGGGAAAGGGTATGAGCTGTTTGTCTTTCCGGAATCTTTTATTCCGGGATATCCCAGAGGTTTCACTTTTGGGGCCACCATTGGAAAACGCAGTGAAGAAGGCAGGTCGCTTTATGCAACCTATCACAAGAATAGTCTTGATCTGGAAAGCGACTCCCTAAAGAGATTGGAAAAACTCTCTAAATTATATTCAGTATACCTGGTCATAGGAGTTACAGAATCTACCGCTGCCAATGGCAGTTTGCATTGTTCCATGCTTTACATCTCCCCATCCAAAGGCCTTTTGGGAGTTCATCGCAAAATAAAACCTACTGGGACAGAAAGGGTGGTCTGGTCTGAGGCTTCCGGTGAGGATCTGGTTAGCTTTAACACCCGTATCGGAAAATTAGGAGGCCTGATCTGCTGGGAAAATTATATGCCCCTGGCCCGTATGGCCATGTATCAAAAAGGGATACAGATCTATATAGCTCCTACCGCAGATGCGCGCGAATCCTGGGTAGACTCCATGAAACATATTGCCCTGGAAGGCCGGTGTTTTGTTTTGGGGTGTAATCAGTTCGTAACCAAAGATATGTATCCGGAAAAGTACCAGGCCTTGTTACAAGAGGAAGATTCTATGATGTGCCCGGGAGGCAGTGTTATTGTTGGTCCGGATGGTAAAATACTCGCGGGGCCCCTATGGAATGCCAAGGGTATTTTAACAGCTACCTTAGATCTGGAAGAAATTTCCAGACAAAAACTCGATTTTGATGTGAACGGACATTATTCCAGAAAGGATATTTTTGAGTTTCATGTAAAAGATCAACCCCCTATGCAAGATGAATGATATTTTTAAAAGAATAATCCTCCTTATTGTTTTCGTTGCAATCTTATTTTCAGGTTGCCAGCGTACGGTGGAAAATAATTCAGATATCGATCTAAGACATGTCCCGGACACTCTGGAATTATTTGCAGAACATCGCGTTTCTACCTCATTGTATGAACGCGATATGGCAATTGCACCCAACGGAAAAGAATTTATATATACCCTGGGCACCTATGACCAACGAAAACGGGGATTGGTTGTCGTAGAACAAAATGAATCTGTATGGAGCAAAGCTGCCCTACTCCCTTTTTCGGGTAGGTATCAGGATATTGAGCCATTTTACTCCCCGGACGGAAATACCTTGTTTTTTGCTTCTAACAGACCTATTTATGGAGATGCTTCCCGAAGTGATTACAATATCTGGTATGTTAACAGGTCTCAAGGCATTTGGAGTGAACCATTTCCGTTAGATTCGCTGATTAATACGCCTAAGGATGAATTTTATCCGGCAGTAACTGCTAATGGCACGCTTTACTTTACAGCCACCCGGGAAGATGGAATTGGCAGAGAAGATATCTATAGAAGTGAGAAGATTTCAGGAAATTACGAGGCACCTGTAGCCTTAGACTCTATGATCAATTCGTTGGCATATGAATTTAACGCATATGTGGATCCTGAAGAAACACTTCTTATTTTTAGTTCCTTTGGAAGGGAAGACGGATTAGGTGGAGGCGATCTTTACTTCTCAAAAAAATCAGCAGAGGGTCACTGGACAAAGTCAACAAATATGGGTCCTACCATAAATTCTCAGTACCTGGACTACTGCCCTTTTGTTGATCTTCAAACAGGAAATTTTTATTTTACCAGTGAACGGGTAAAGGGCGATTCAACAAAAATTAACACGCCTGCAGATATAGAATTATCGGCCTTAAGCACCTTAAATGGCATGGGTAATATATACAGAATTGGATTGAAGAACACCCTCTTAAAACAGCTTCCATGAAAGCAATAAATCTGACACAGAAACACCAACTTATCAACAAACATTGGCACCCGCATCAAATTGCTAGGGTAGACGATATGCAAGTACTCCTTGCAAAGATACAGGGCGAGTTTGTTTGGCATTCCCATGAAGAGGAAGATGAACTATTTCAGGTCCTAAAAGGCACCTTGTATATGCAATTCAGGGACAGAACGGTAACCGTCAAGGAAGGCGAGCTAATTGTTGTCCCAAAAGGGGTGGAACATTGCCCGGCCACCAAAAACAATGAAGAAGTGCAGCTGTTACTATTCGAAAAGAGCAGTACATCGCATACCGGAAACATCAAAGATGAACGAACACAGACCCACTATCCTAAAATCTAAGTGAGATGAAAGTATTGCATTTAGATACCAACCATCCTTTGCTCCTGGAGCAGTTGGCCGCTTTGGGTTTTGAGAACACCGAGGAATACACCGCAGATAAAAATAAGGTACAGGCCATTGTCCACCAATTTGATGGTATCATACTAAGAAGCAGGTTTAAAATAGACAGGGAGTTTCTTGATAAGGCCACTAATCTTAAATTCATTGGAAGAGTGGGAGCCGGATTAGAAAATATCGATGTTGCCTATGCCGAAGAAAAAGGTATTTTTTTAGCAGCAGCCCCTGAAGGGAACAGGAATGCCGTGGGAGAACAAAGCCTGGGAATGATACTATCACTTTTCAATAACTTAAATAAAGCCGATAAGGAGGTTCGCCGGGGACTATGGGACAGGGAAGGCAACAGAGGGCTGGAATTAGACGGAAAGACCATAGGGATCATTGGATACGGAAATATGGGGAAGGCCTTTGCCAAAAAATTACAGGGATTTGAGGTAGAGGTGCTATGTGTTGATCTTCTCGAGAATGTGGGAGACCAATATGCCACACAAGTTTCGCTTAAAGAATTACAACAAAAAACAGACGTGCTTAGTCTACACCTGCCTCAGACCAATCTCACCATAGGAATGGTGAATAAGGCCTTTATTGAAGCCATGGGCAAACCTTTCTGGTTGGTGAACACAGCCAGAGGCAAATGTGTGGTGACCCGGGATCTGGTAGATGCTTTGAATTCGGGGAAAATTCTCGGTGCCGCACTCGACGTATTGGAGTATGAAAAAACATCCTTTGAGGATATGTTTGGGGACAGGCAAATGCCGGAAGAATTTAATTACCTCCTTCATTCCGAGAAGGTACTCTTAACCCCCCATATTGCCGGATGGACCCGGGAAAGTAAGATAAAACTAGCTGAAACCATCGTAAAGAAGATTTCGGAAAGATTTTGTTAACTTAGAGTCCCTTCAGTTGAAAGATCGATTTTCGATCATAACAAAACCAATGCCCAATGAGATCAGACGCTGCAACTCCGGAAGCTTATATTTCTAATTTACCAGAAGATAGAAAAAGCGCTATTTCTTCCCTCAGAAAGACCATCCTTAAGAATTTACCAAAAGGATTCGAAGAAGTCATGAATTACGGAATGATCGGCTATGTGGTGCCGCATAGTATCTATCCCGAAGGCTATCATTGCAGCCCGGAATTACCCCTCCCTTTTATCAATATAGCCTCACAAAAGAACTTTGTGGCCTTTTACCATTCAGGGATCTATGCAGACAAAACCTTATATGATTGGTTTGTTTCAGAATATTCAAAGCAGGAAACTAAGAAATTAGATATGGGTAAGAGTTGTGTGCGTTTTAAAAAGGTAGCACATATTCCTTATGATCTCCTGGGAAAGCTTTGCTCCAAAATGACGGTAGATCAATGGATAGCATTATACGAGAGGAATATAAAATCCAAATAAATGAAAAACAGGGTAACAGGTTTAGGCGGCTTTTTCTTTAAAACAAAGGACCCAGATAAGGTAAAAAATTGGTACAAAAAGCATTTAGGTCTAAATACAGATCACTATGGCTGTACGTTTTGGTGGAAAGACAAGGAGGGGAATGACTGCTCTACACAATGGAGTCCGTTCAAGGAGGATACTACCTACTTTGAGCCAAGTAAAAAGCAATTTATGATGAATTTTAGGGTGGAAAACCTAGGTGAATTATTAGCAGCATTAAAAGAAGAAGGGGTTGCGGTTATTGGTGATATACAAGAGTACGATTACGGTAAATTTGGATGGATCTTAGACCCCGAAGGCAACAAGATTGAACTATGGGAACCTGTTGATAAAGCATTTCTTTGAGTAAAATTTTATTGCTACATTTAAGCAAGATTTAACCAACAAATAAATAAAGATGTCAGAAGAAGATAAAGATTTTGGCGACAAGGCAAAGGACGCATTTGACGATGCCAAAGAATCCGCAAAAAAAGCCGCAGGTGAAGCTAAAGAGGCCGCCGGTGATTTCGCAGAAGGGGCCAAGAAAACAGCCCATGAGTTTACAGAAAATGCTAAAGAGGCCTTTGGTGGCGCTGGCGGTGAAAACAAGAAAATAGTAGCCGGGATTTTAGCTATACTACTAGGCTCACTTGGGATACATAAATTCATATTAGGTTACCAAAAAGAGGGTATCATTATGATTGCGGTAACTTTAGTCCTGGGGGTTTTTACTTGTGGAATTGGCGCCTCGTTAATGGGATTAATCGGACTTATTGAAGGAATCATTTACCTGACAAAATCTGATGAAGAATTTTACAACACCTATCAGGTAGGAAAAAAACCCTGGTTCTGATAAAAGAATGAAGTCAGATTTTAACGATCTGGCTTTTTTTATTTACTTATATATCGTAATATTGCAATATACAAATATGAAATGGGACTTACCAAAACAGCCATCTTTAATACGTCTCAGAATGAACTAGCTACTATTTTTAAAGTACTGGCGCATCCGGCGAGGATTGCTATCCTACAGTACATCAGCACTCAGGACGCCTGTATTTGCAATGATATAGTAGAGGAGATTGGTCTGGCCCAGCCTACTATTTCACAGCACCTGAAAGAACTAAAAAGCATTGGCCTTATTGAAGGGGAAATAGAAGGTAAAAAGGTATGTTACTGTATTGCCTTAGACCGTTGGAAAGAGATACAAACTCTCCTTAATTCCTTCTTCAACGAAACAAAAATAAATTGTTGTTAAAACTCAGATACAATGAAAACAAAAGAATTCTTATCCATTTTAAAGGAACAGGGGAAAAAGGAACTGATATTCGAATTCCTCCCGGGACAAATGGTAGGAGCCAATTACCATATTACCGAGGTAAAAAATACGCATATAGATGCGGTTGACTGTGGTGGCCGAGCAGACGCCTGGAATGAAACCGTAGTTCAGCTTTGGGAAAGTCCATCAGAAAAAGATAAGACCAATTTCCTATTAGCCTCCAAAGCACTTTCCATTCTGGACCGGGTAAATTCTATGAGACCTATGGATCAGGAGGCCATCATACGATTTGAATACGGCAATGATTCCTTTCATACAGCCCAGTTATTTGTAAAGGATACACTCGTAAAAGAAGATGCCCTGGTAATTTCACTAAGTATAGCACCAACGGCCTGCAAAGCAGAAGAGCTCTGTGGGGTCTCTGTAGATACCCAAAAGGAATTAGCGACAAGTTGCAGCCCAGGTGCGGGATGTTGTTAATCAAAGCTCTATGAAGATAAGAACTATGAGTCCGGAAGACTGGCCCGTAGTGTCCAGGATCTATAGAGAAGGAATAGCTACCGGTTTTGCAACCTTTGAAAAAGAGGTCCCCTTTTATGAAAATTGGGACAAGGCACATCTCAAAGATTGCCGTTTGGTAGGCCTTGATGCCGACAACATTACCGGGTGGGCTGCCCTATCCCCTGTCTCCAGCAGATGTGTGTACGGTGGGGTTGCTGAGGTGAGTGTATATATCGGAAAGGAACACTGGGGCCTGGGAATCGGAAAAAAATTGTTGAGTTCTCTGATCGATGCCAGTGAACAAGCCGGCTATTGGACCCTTCAATCAGGTATTTTCCCTGAGAATAAGGGCAGTATAAAAATTCATGAACAATGTGGATTCCGACTAATAGGATGCCGTGAGCGGGTTGGAAAACTAGACGGGGTCTGGAAAGACAATTTGATCTTTGAAAGGCGAAGCTCCAAGGTGGGTATTGATTAAATAAAAGTCCAAAGAAGCATGAACAAAAAAAATATTCTGGTTCTCTGTACCGGAAATTCCTGTCGAAGTCAGATGGCACACGGCTATTTAAAGGCAATGTTAAAAGAAAAGGCCCAAGTGTACAGTGCAGGGATAGAAACACATGGTTTAAATCCGGGAGCGGTTTCTATCATGATGGAAGACGATATAGACATATCCGGACATACGTCTAATCATGTAAATGAATATGAGGGTATTGCATGGGATTATATTATCACCGTATGTGATCACGCCAAAGAGAACTGTCCTTTTATTCCTTCAAATTCTGCCGTAAGACTTCATCACAATTTCTTCGATCCTTCTAAACTGAAAGGAACCAATACGGAGATCCATACAGCATTCCTAAAAGCAAGGAACGAGATAAAGGATTATTGTAATGAATTTGCCAGGCGGGAATTCTCCTAGACGGAATCGTTATTCTCTGACATCTTGCGTTCCAACTCGGCCTGAAACTCTTCCATAACAGGTTTTACAGTACTCTCGGGAAGATCGGCAATTTTAATATACATAAGTCCATCTACCGCATTGTTGAACAGCGGGTCTACATTAAAAGCCACCACTTTAGCATTTTGCTTTATGTACTTCTTAATCAGTACGGGCAATCGCAGACTACCGGGTTCTACTTCTTCTATGAGGCGGTCAAACTTATTGAGATCGGCTTCTGTTTCATCAAATACGAATTCCTTATCCGCATCCTTTAATTTTACCTTAAATTCCTTTTTAGGATGGATGTATTGCGCCACATACGGATCCCAATAATTAGACTTCATAAATTCTATCATCAGGGATTTGGAGAAATTTGAGAACTGATTGCTTATACTGACCCCGCCTATCAGGTACTTATGTTCCGGATATCGCAAGGTGGTATGCACTATTCCCTTCCAGAGAAGGAAGAGCGGCATAGGCTTTTGTTGGTATTCTTTTACAATATAGGCTCGCCCCATTTCGATAGATTGGGTCATCATCCCATAGAGTTCCGGCTCAAATCCAAACAGATCCTGCAGATAAAAACCATCTATGCCATGTTCCTTGAATATTTGAGAACCCATTCCCATCCGATAGGCACCCACAATGGCCTTATCCTCATCGTCCCATAAAAAGAGATGGTGGTAATAGTCGTCAAACCTATCCAGGTCTATAGCTTTATTAGTGCCTTCCCCAATGGCGCGGAAGGTTAGTTCTCGTTGCCTTCCTATCTCATTCAGTATAAAAGGCATATCCTTTTTTTGAGCTAGGAAAACTTCATAGTTCTTACTTTGCAGCAGTCTGCAATCCTTTTCTCGTAGTTTTTCGATCTCCCCCTCTATGACCTCTGTTCGTACCGCCGTAGCGATCTTCCTTGGTTGTTTTGGAATCTTCAGGCTTCCTGGTATCTGATCTATTAAACGTTCCTTCTCATAGGCATTGGCCAGGATATAGGTTTTCCGTCTAAGCAGATCAGTAAAATCCTCCAGAGTTTCATGTTCCTTTTGAGCGGCTACAGAAATAGGCTGACCTATTCTTACCTTTATGGCCCTATTGTGCTGAGTGGTCAATTCTGAAGGGAGTTTCGCAGTTCTGAAGATGTCATTGATCTTCGATAGGCGATAGAACAACTTACTGTTCTTCGCATGAAAATAAATAGGAACCACAGGAACTTCTGCCTTGCGAATTAATTTTAAAGCTGCTTCTTCCCAGGGTTTATCAACGATAAGTTTTCCGTCTTTGTAGGTAGACACCTCCCCTGCCGGGAAGATCCCAAGGGGATGCCTATCCTGTAAATGCTGTAGGGCACTTTTAAAACCGGCAATACTGCTTTTTGCGTCTTTGTGATTTTCAAATGGGTTAACTGGCAAAATAAACGGAGCCAGTGGTTCTACCCTGTGTAAGAGGAAATTGGCAATGATCTTAAAGTCTTCCCGGTGCTGCAGTAATAATTTTAGCAACAAAATGCCGTCTATACCGCCCAGGGGGTGATTGCTGATGGTAATAAATGCTCCTTCTTTTGGAAGTCTTTTAATATCCTCTTCCGGTATTTCAAAATCGATCTCATAGTGCTCCAGGATGGCATCCAGGAATGGTTTAGCTTCCAGGTGCCTGTGTTTTTCGTAGAAGGCATTCATGGAAGAGAGTTGAGTGATCTTCATCAACATCCAACTCATAAAGGTCCCAAAAAATCCGTACCGCTCAAGATTAATGGCTTTCGCTACTTCTTTTGCCGTTACTAAACCCATATTTTTATTTACAGTTAGGAGGTAAAGATAGGAAAATAGCCCATGGCGTTAGGTTATTCATTCAGAGAATTACAATCTTATAATTCTTACTTTACCACCAATTGAACCGTCTCTTTTCCGCGTTGTTCTAATAGAACTTCCTTTCCGTTTTGTAAAGAATCTATTGATTGAGCGTCAAAATGCCTGATGGTATACAATGAAACTCCTTCGTGGTATACCACTTTAAACTTACCCTTTAAATGGTCCAATAATTCTTCTAATCGGCCAAATTTATTGTCCACACACACCGAAAAGCTAATGGCCGAGTTCTGAATCATGTCTACCTTCATCTTATAATCGTGCAAAAGTTTAAAGAGGTCGCTTATATTATCTTCCACAATAAAGGCAAAATCCAAGGATGATAGTTTCATGAGCACCTGATTCTTTTTTACAATAAAACAAGGGATCTTTGGATCTATTCCTTCGCCTTTTCCCACCATGGTTCCAGGATCTGTTGGATGCAGGAACGATTTAACATACAAAGGGATCTCTTTCCGTTGCAAGGGCTGAAGTGTTTTGGGGTGGATCACCGATGCCCCGTAAAAGGCAAGTTCTATCGCCTCCCTATAGGATATCTTATTGAGCAATTGCGATTCCTCAAAATACCTGGGGTCTGCGTTTAGCACGCCCGGGACATCCTTCCAGATGGTCACCGAATGGGCATTTAAGCAATAAGCCAAAATGGCCGCCGTATAATCAGATCCTTCCCTCCCCAGGGTTGTTGTAAAGTTATTTTCATCGCTTCCAATAAACCCCTGACTCACATATAATTTACCCTTTTCCAGTCCCTGGGAAACGCGTTCCTGCGTTTTTTCCCATTGAATATCCACGTCTCTGTAATTGTTGTCGGTCTTAATGAAGTTTCTAATGTCCAGCCAGGAATTGCGGATACCCACTTCATTCAGGTAGGCACTTACAATGGTGGTGGAAAGTAATTCCCCGTAACTAACCACCTGGTCATATACAAAATTGTATTTGGGAGATTTGTTCCATGCCAAAAATCCTTTTACCTCTTCCACCAGAGAATGCACGTCTTTGTAAATAGGATGATCCGGGGCTGCAAAAAGCTCCTTCAACACCTGCAGATGGTAGTCCAAAACCTCTTGTAAAGCAGCGGCGAGTAATGTCTTATCCTGAAAATATGCATTTACCACTCCTTCCATGGCGTTGGTAATTTTCCCCATAGCCGAAATGACCAGAAATGTATCCTGATACCCAACTTGCTCTAAAACTTTCACTAAATTCTTAAGTCCATCAGCATCCTTCACAGAAGCGCCACCAAATTTAAAGATCCTCATAAGTTCTTTATAAAGTTTTCTATCCCTTGTTCATCTAATTGCACCACATCCCAGTCGCGCATTACTTTTGCCCCTTTTTTTTCGTAAAACGAAATAGCAGGTTCATTCCAGTCGAGTACTTCCCAACTGATCCTTTTGGTTTTCATTCTATGGCCATATTTTACTACGCTGGACAGCAATGCAGATCCCAGACCACTTCCGCGCATAGGCTCGGCCACAATAAGATCTTCCAAATGAAGTACTGGTCCTTTCCAGGTTGAATAGCGCGGATAGACCAGGGCCATCCCTTCAATCTTTCCATTGACTTCCCCAACAAAACAGTGAAAGAGGGGGTTTGCTCCAAAGCCATCCTTCACCAGCTCTTCTACCGAAACGTCTACGGCATTCGCTTCCTTTTCAAAATGCGCCAATTCTTTTATCAGCTTTAAAACCTCAGGCATATCTTCTGCCTTGGCATCTCTGATCGTATACTTCATAATTGTTACAAATAAAACACAAAGTTATAAATTTAAAAAATGAATGTCGGGCGAAAACGTTTTAGTTTCACAAATTGTCCGATATTTGTGAGCAAATAACACAGGCTCACCAATGGACAAAAAGAACACCACTCTAGGAGAATTCATCATTGAAAATCAGTCCTCTTTTCAGTATTCTTCGGGTGAGCTTTCTAAGTTGATCAACGCCATACGCCTTGCGGCGAAAGTGGTAAACCACGAAGTGAACAAAGCGGGATTAATAGACATTCTAGGTGGTGCCGGAGATACCAATACTTCTGGCGAGGACCAACAGAAGTTAGACGTTCTGGCCAATGATAAGTTTATACAGACCCTGAAGAACAGGGAGATCGTATGTGGTATTGCCTCTGAGGAAGAAGATGATTTCATCAGTGTGAACAGCAATGATGACTTGCATCAAAATAAATATATTGTTCTGATAGACCCCTTGGATGGTTCTTCGAATATTGATGTAAACGTATCCGTTGGGACCATCTTTTCAATTTACAGAAGAATTACGCCTATTGGTACGCCTGTTTCCCTAAAGGATTTTTTACAGCCGGGAATCAATCAGGTAGCTGCAGGGTATATTATTTATGGTACTTCTACCATGCTGGTCTATACCACCGGTGACGGTGTCAACGGATTTACCTTGAATCCCGCTATAGGAACATTTTATCTTTCACACCCCAATATGCAATTTCCCGAAACGGGCCAGATCTACTCTGTGAATGAGGGCAACTACACCCATTTCCCTCAAGGTGTAAAAGATTATATTAAATACTGCCAACGGGAAGAAGAGGACAGGCCTTATACCTCCAGGTATATAGGATCCCTTGTTTCTGATTTTCACAGAAACATGATCAAAGGGGGTATTTATATTTATCCAAAAAGCAGTGTAGCCTCCAACGGTAAATTGCGCTTACTTTATGAATGTAACCCAATGGCCTTTTTGGCAGAACAGGCCAATGGCAAGGCAAGTGATGGCTTTGGACGTATTATGGAGATTCAACCAGAAGAACTCCATGAGAGGGTTCCCTTCTTTTGTGGAAGCAGGAAGATGGTAGAAAAAGCAGAAGAGTTTATGGCCGCACAGCCAAAATAATCAATACTGTAGCAAGCAGGTACTAATCCTTTTTGCGTTTCATCATGTACAGATAGTCTTCAAAATCGAATTTTCCTCTGAACAAGATAATGGACCTTTTAATGATCTTTTCTGCCTTGGCAGGAGAATACCCCAGAGCCAAGGCATATTTCTCTATCAGTCTGTATTCATCTTCATCAATATCGTGATCTGCGTAAATGATGCTGAAAAGATCGTAGAGTCGTTCTAAACGCTTCTCAGATTCGTATGGAGCTTCAATAGGATATTTATTCTCCTTCTTCATCACCTCCGCGTATTCAGCCCCGGAAATGTCGAATTTTACAGCAAAGCGATCGAGCACTTTCCTTTCTTCAGGGTTTATCTCCCCGTCTACTGCCGCCAAGGAAGCTATGGCAGCAAAATGAGCTAAATTTCTTCTTTTTTCGCTATGAGCGTATAAATCTAATATGGGCATAATTTGTATTCATCTATTTAGCAAAGATACTTTTTTTGACAGGGATTATTTCAATAATCCTTCCATAATTTTCATCTGAGTCCGGGGGAAATAGACAATTCCATTATGGACATACCAGGGCAGAGAAGTGCCGGAATTTTGTAACTTGCTACCGCTATGAAAAATCCACTACTGACCTTTACGGATAAGGGAATCTACTGTGAAAAAGCCAAGGTATATTTAGACCCGTGGAAGCCCGTTGATAAAGCTATCATCTCACACGGGCATGCCGATCATAGTCGTTGGGGCCATAAAAATTACATCACCCACGAACAGAATATCCCCATTATTAAGCACCGCCTTGGGGATATTAACACCACTGCCGTAGCCTGGGGCGAAAGCTTTACTGTCCATGGGGTGCGTTTTAGCCTACATCCTGCCGGTCATATCCCCGGATCCTCACAAATACGGGTAGAACACAAAGGGGAGGTCTGGGTCTTTTCGGGAGATTACAAAACAGAGGCCGATGGTATCTCTACGCCCTTTGAACCAATAAAATGTCATTCCTTTATTACAGAATGTACCTTTGGATTACCCGCCTTCAAATGGACCCCTCAACAGGAAGTTTTCCGTGATATCAATCAGTGGTGGGCAGAAAACCGCGCAGAAGGAAAGACTTCTGTCTTATTTGGTTACAGCCTTGGAAAGGCACAGCGACTTTTAAAACATTTGGATACTTCCATTGGCGTCATCTATACCCATGCCGCCATAGAGAATATGAATGAAGTACTACGTCCCTATGTATACTTGCCCAGGACCATACGGATTACTAAGGATACCAAAAAGGAAGACCTCAAAGGCAACCTTGTACTGGCACCCCCCAGTACCCATGGGAGCCCGTGGCTAAGAAAAATGGTCCCGTATGTAACGGCTACTGCCAGCGGCTGGATGGCCTTCAGGGGGGCAAGAAGAAGGCGGGCCATCGATAAAGGATTTGTCCTGAGCGACCATTGTGACTGGTCCGGACTACTGGCTAGTATTAAGGCCACAGGGGCATCGCGTATTGTATGCACTCATGGATATTCTGACATCTTTTCCAGGTTCCTTAGAGAACAAGGGTACGATGCGCGCACAGAAGAAACCCAGTACGAAGGTGAATTGGCAGAAATCAGTTCTTCAACAGAAGACGAAACCTAGGAATTTGCCATGAAAGATTTTGCCTTACTTATCAAACAACTCGATTCTACCAATAAAACCTCGGTGAAGGTCAATGCGCTGGCTCACTATTTTAAAACTGCCAGTGACACAGACAAGGTTTGGACCATTGCCATTCTTTCTCATAGAAGACCTCCCAGGCCAGTAAATACAACCCTTCTCAGAGAATGGGCCTCGGAAATGGCCGAAATACCCCTCTGGCTTTTTGAAGAAAGCTATCACATTGTGGGCGATCTGGCAGAGACCATCGCCCTTGTAGTTTCTACTACCAGAGGAGGAAAAACCCATTCGCTCACGAGGGTACTAAATCATCTCATCTTGCTAAAAGGAAGGCCGGAAGAAGAAAAAAAAACCTATGTCACCCAACAATGGCAGGGTCTCAACTATTACGAACGATTTGTCTTCACCAAATTCATCACAGGAGGCTTTCGAATAGGCATCAGTCAAAAACTTATGACACGGTCCTTATCCATGGCCACAGGAATAGACGAGGACGTCCTGGCCTATAAACTTATGGGTAACTGGGATCCTAAAACTATCAGTTTTCAGGAATTGGTCCTCAGGGAGAACCAGGGAGATTACCTCTCTAAACCCTATCCGTTCTACTTAGCATACGCCATTGAAGCCACACCCGAAAATCTTGGCGATACTTCCCTTTGGTATGCCGAACATAAGTGGGATGGGATCAGAGCACAACTTATCTTTAGGAACAAAGAACTCTTTGTATGGAGCCGGGGAGAAGAATTGGTGACAGACAAGTACCCTGAGTTTTTAACCCTGCTGAAACACATACCGGACGGCACCGTCCTGGATGGAGAGATCCTGCCCTACCCCGATGATACCATTGGATCCTTTAATGATCTGCAGAAACGGATAGGGAGAAAAACGGTTTCCAAATCCTTGCTCTTAAAGGTCCCTGTGATCATAAGGGCCTATGACCTTTTAGAATGGGAAGGGAAAGATATACGGGAAATGCCCTTCGCTCAAAGGCGAACTCTGCTAGAATCCTTGATCAAACCTTTAATATCAGCGAAATCCATTCCCATAGATCTGTCTGAGACCATGACCTTCCAATCCTGGTCCGATTTTGCCAAAGAACGGGCCAACGCAAGAGACAAGAAAAGTGAAGGCCTGATGCTAAAACGTAAAGACTCTCCGTATTTAGTAGGCCGTAAAAAAGGGGATTGGTGGAAATGGAAAGTAGATCCTTTTACTATAGATGCTGTATTGACCTATGCCATGAGGGGCCACGGCCGGCGAAGCAATCTCTTTACAGATTATACCTTTGGCCTCTGGAATGAAACTAGTGATGATAAGAGAGAATTGGTCACCTTTGCGAAGGCCTATTCGGGTTTGACCGATGAGGAATTTAGGAAACTGGATGCCTGGATCAAAAAAAATACACTGGAACGCTTTGGCCCGGTGAGAAGTGTGACTCCTTACCATGTCTTTGAAATAGCATTTGAGGGTATTGCCCATTCAGGGAGACATAAGAGTGGGGTGGCCACCCGTTTCCCGCGAATACTCAGGTGGAGATCGGACAAATCCATTGAAGAAGCCAACACCTTGTCCGACCTTAAAAAGCTGATACCCTAAGATGAAGAAGGAAGAGCTTTTTGCTATTGCCGAACAGTGGTTTCAAAGTCAGGGATGGCAACCGTTTCCCTTTCAAAAGAAAACCTGGAAAGCCTTTTTAGAAGGGAAGCATGGTCTTTTGAATGCCCCCACCGGTAGTGGCAAAACCTATGCACTTTGGTTTCCCATTGTCCTGAATTACATTAACCAGCATCCAACCTATAGAACTAAGCACACCAAAGGCCTAAAAGCTATTTGGATAACCCCTCTTCGAGCCCTATCTCAAGAGATCAGGCAATCGGCCGAACGAATAATCAAAGATCTGGAGCTACCCCTCACTGTAGGGATACGGACAGGAGACACCTCCACTAAAGAACGTGCGCAACAGCGCAAGACCATGCCAGATCTTCTGATCACTACCCCCGAAAGCCTACAGTTACTTTTGGCCACCAAAGGTTATGACAAAATGTTCCGGGACTGCAATGCCATAGTGGTAGATGAATGGCACGAATTACTGGGCACCAAAAGAGGGGTTCAAATGGAACTGGCGCTCTCCAGGATCAAAACACTTTCTGCAAGTCTTCGCATCTGGGGGATCTCAGCAACCATCGGAAACCTCGAGGAAGCAAGACAGGTACTGCTGGGCCCCGGAAGCATCGCCTACGAAAATTCCATTATGATCCGGGCGGCATTGGATAAGAAAATAACCGTCATCAGCATTATCCCGGAGGAGATCGAAACCTTTCCCTGGAGGGGCCATTTAGGATTGCGACTACTAGACAGCGTGATCCCCATTATTAAAAAGAGTAGGACCACCTTACTCTTTACCAACACACGCAGCCAATGCGAGATCTGGTTCCAGAAAATCCTTGAAAGATATCCCGAACTGGCCGGGGAAATGGCCATGCACCACGGTAGTATCAATAAAGAAACTCGCATTTGGGTGGAGGAAGCCATTAGGAACGAGTCTTTAAAAGCAGTGGTATGCACTTCCAGTCTCGATCTGGGAGTCGATTTTGCGCCTGTAGAAACGGTCATTCAGATTGGCGGCCCCAAAGGGGTTGCCAGGTTTATGCAAAGGGCCGGACGCAGCGGTCACCGTCCCGGAAAAGAAAGTGTGATCTATTTTCTGCCTACCCATGCCATTGAACTGGTAGAGGCCTCTGCCCTGCAGCAGGCAGTGGTAAAACAAGCCGTAGAAGACAGAATACCCTATTTAAACAGCTTTGATGTCTTGGTGCAATATCTAACAACGCTGGCAGTTTCAGACGGATTTAACCCGGCGGAGATCTACCGGGAAGTGAAGAGCAGTTTTTGTTACCAGGGGATCACCGAGGACCAATGGCGATGGTTGCTTAATTTTATTGTCCTGGGAAGCCAGAGCTTGCAAACCTACGATGAATACAAGAAAGTTGAAATTGCAGACGACGGTAAATTTGTGGTCACCAACAGGGGTGTGGCTATGCGCCACAGATTTCAGATTGGCACTATTGTGGGCGATGCGAATCTTATAGTACGGTATCAAAAAGGTGGCTATATAGGTTCTATTGAAGAATACTTTATTTCAAAATTAAGTCCGGGCGATGTGTTTACTTTTGCCGGGAGAAACCTGGAATTTATAAGGATCAAAGAGATGCAGGCGATGGTTCGGAATTCCTCCAAAAAGACAAAAAAAGTTCCGAGTTGGATGGGTGGCCGATTAACACTATCTGCCCAAATGTCGCAATTGCTCAGAGAAGAATTGTATTCCGCAAGGCTGCATCCGGATCAACAATCAGATTCTATTCGTGCCCTCGCGCCCATCTTCGCGAGGCAAGGAAAGGAGAGCCTGGTACCGGGCCCCGATGAATTCCTTATTGAAACCTTTAAAACGAGTGATGGGTATCACCATATCTTTTACCCTTTTGAAGGCAGGTTTGTACACGAAGCCATGGGTAGTCTTTTGGGGTATAGGATTAGCCTTCTCTCTCCTATTACGTTCTCCCTGGCCTTTAACGACTATGGTTTTGAACTCTTATCCGACAAGGAAATAGATATACAGGCCATTATTGACAATGATCTTTTTACTACTTCTTATATGCTGGAAGATCTTCAGAAAAGTTTGAATGCCACCGAAATGGCCCGAAGAAAATTCAGGGATATTGCTGTTATCAGTGGAATGGTTTTTACAGGTTACCCGGATAAAGGGGTAAAAATGAAACACCTTCAAAGCAGCTCACAATTGCTATTTGAAGTTTTCAGGGACTATGAACCAGACAACCTGCTTTTTCTCCAGGCATTCCGGGAAACCTTTGAGCATCAGTTAGAAGAGGGACGCTTACGCTTGGCCCTTGAAAGGATAGCCGGGCAGGAGATCGTCTGGAGAGCCTGCCAAAATCCAACCCCATTTTCATTTCCCATTATCACAGATCGATTACGGGAGAAACTCTCCAGTGAAAAACTGGCCGACAGGATAAAACGAATGACGGCCTTATTAATGAAATGATGCATTCAGCCCGCGGCTTTTACTATCTTTGAACCCATGAACTCTGAGCGCATCTGTATCGCCGAACAGCATCTCGTCTTACACCCTTCGGGGGTAGTATTCTGGGAAGAAAAAGAGGTCTTACTGATCAGTGATGTACATTTAGGAAAAGTAACACATTTCAGAAAATACGGAGCAGCCGTACCTCAGAGCGTCATCTTAAAGAACTTCGAGGTTTTACAAGAAACCCTCGCGCTCTATTCCCCTAAAACTGTCTGTTTTTTAGGGGATCTGTTTCATTCAAACCTGAACCAGGAATGGCAACTATTTGAAAACTGGGTGCTGCAGACCGATGCAAAAATATTGCTGGTGGCAGGCAACCATGATATTATTTCCCCACTTAAATACGAGGCCCTAGGGATCACTTTAGTGCCAGAACTTATATGGGGACCGTTCTTGTTTACCCATTACCCGGAAGAAAGAGAAGGCCTTTTTAATTTATCTGGACATATACACCCGGCCGTAAGACTAAGGGGAAGTGGCAGACAAAGCTTGCGCCTCCCTTGCTTTTTCAAGAATAAACATCAATTGATCCTTCCTGCCTTTGGCGCCTTTACCGGTACCCATGTACTTAAAAAGAAAGAAGCAGACGAGGTCTATGCCATTGCAGATGCCATGGTCATAAAAATTTAAACCCCCATTGCCAAACCACTCTTCTCACCTTATCTTTGCACAAAATTAGCAGGTGACAAAAAGCACCATCCCACCATTATACGCAAAGTCTCCCCAACTAAGGAAACTAGGGGAGCGTATTGCCAATTCTAAAAAAATTACCCACCTCAAGGGCCTTGTGGGCTCGTCCCAATCTTTTGTGCTTGCTGAGGCATTTAAAGTCTCTGAACACACCTTTTTATGGATACTTCGCGATAAGGAGGAAGCGGCCTATTACCTCAACGATCTGGAACAGTTGATTGGGGCAGAGGATGTGCTTTTTTATCCGGGAAGCTACCGCAGACCTTATCAGATAGAAGAAACGGACAACGCCAATATACTGCTGAGAGCGGAGGTGCTTAACCGTATCAATTCCCGTAAAAAGCCTGCCGTGATTGTTACCTACCCAGATGCGCTGTTCGAAAAGGTAGTGACCCGAAAAGAGTTGGATAAGAACACTCAAAAGATCAAAGTAGGAGACCTGTTGTCTCTGGATTTCTTGAATGAGGTACTGTTCGAATACCAGTTCCACCGTGTAGATTTTGTGACCGAACCAGGAGAATTTGCCGTTCGTGGAGGTATTGTGGATGTATTTTCTTTTTCTAATGATGAACCTTACAGGATTGAGTTCTTTGGCGATGAAATAGACAGCATCCGAACCTTTGATGTAGAAACACAACTTTCTACAGAACAGGTAAAAAAGATCACTATTATTCCCAATGTGGAGAATAAGTTTATGAAGGAATCCAGGGTGAGCTTTCTAAAATATATCAATGCCAATACGGTTCTTTTTGTCAATGATCCGGAGGTTGTTCACCAGCGAATTGAGGCCTTCTTCGATAAAGCCAGGGAAGCCTTTTCTGACCTCAGTGCAGACATAAAACACGCACAACCACAGGAATTATTTATAGACCGCTCCTTACTTGAGGCCGAGCTGGAGGAATTTGCGGTGGTCACCTTTCAGGGAAAGAGCACTTCCAAAGAAGGCGAGGTAATCTCTTTTAACACCAAACCTCAGCCGGTCTTTAATAAGAAATTTGACCTTCTCCTGGCCGATCTGAACGAGAAAGAAGCCAAGGGCTATCACAATTATCTTTTTTGTTCTTCCGAAGCACAGGCAAAAAGGTTTCATGATATTTTTGACGAGATAGGAAAAACGGTGCATTACCAAACTTTGGTGGTGCCCATTCACGATGGTTTCGTAGATGATGACCTAAAGTTAGCCTGTTATACAGATCATCAGATCTTTGAGCGCTACCACAAGTTTCAGATCAAAAATGGCTATGCCAAAAAACAGGCAATTACCTTAAAAGAACTGAACAAACTTTCTATGGGGGATTATGTGACCCACATAGATCACGGAATCGGGAAGTTTGGGGGCCTCCAAAAAATTGATGTGGAAGGTAAAAAACAAGAGGCCATTAAACTTATGTACGGGGAAAGAGACATCCTCTATGTGAGCATTCATTCTCTTCATAAGATCTCCAAATACAACGGGAAGGATGGAGTGGCGCCCAAGATCTACAAATTGGGTTCCGCTGCCTGGAAAAAATTAAAGCAAAAGACCAAATCCCGGGTTAAGAAGATTGCCTTCGATCTTATCAGCGTATACGCAAAAAGGAGGCTAGATAAAGGGCATGCCTATGCCCCGGATAGTTACCTGCAACACGAACTGGAAGCCTCTTTTATTTATGAGGATACCCCAGACCAGATCACTGCTACCCAGGATGTTAAGCAAGACATGGAAAGAGAAAGGCCTATGGACCGACTCATCTGTGGTGATGTGGGATTTGGAAAAACGGAGGTGGCCATAAGGGCGGCATTTAAAGCTGTTGATGGGGGGAAACAAGTAGCCGTGCTTGTCCCAACCACCATCCTGGCATTTCAGCATTATCGCACCTTTACGGAACGCATGTCTGATATGCCGGTGACCGTGGATTACCTGAATCGCTTTCGGACGGTCAAAGAGAAAAAAGACACCCTTTCAAATCTGGAATCGGGCAAATTAGACATCATTATTGGCACGCATCAACTGGTCAATAAAAATGTGATCTTTAAAGATCTCGGCCTCCTTATTGTAGATGAAGAACAGAAATTTGGCGTGGCGGTAAAAGATAAATTAAAATCTATCAAAGAAAATGTAGATGTGCTTACCCTCACGGCTACCCCTATTCCAAGGACACTGCAGTTTAGCCTGATGGCAGCGCGCGACCTCTCTGTGATCACTACCCCTCCCCCTAACCGCTATCCAATAGAAAGTCATGTGATACGTTTGGACGAGGCCGCCATCAGAGATGCCATCTCCTATGAGATACAACGTGGCGGACAGGTATTTTTTATTCACAACCGTATTCAAAATATAAAAGAGGTAGCCGGATTATTACAGCGCCTGGTGCCCGATGCAAAAATTCGTGTAGGTCACGGACAGATGGAGGGCAAACGATTGGAGACCCTGATGCTTGGTTTTATGAACGGCGATTTTGACGTGTTGGTCTCCACTACCATCGTAGAAAGTGGCCTGGATGTTTCCAATGCGAATACCATCTTTATCAACAATGCCAATAATTTTGGACTAAGTGATCTTCACCAGATGCGGGGGCGTGTAGGACGTAGTAATAAAAAGGCCTTTTGCTATTTTATTACCCCACCCTTTGATGCCATGACAACCGAGGCAAGAAAACGCATTCAGGCGTTGGAACAGTTTACGGAACTGGGAAGTGGCTTCAATATTGCCATGAAGGACCTGGAAATACGAGGGGCCGGAGATCTCCTGGGGGGCGAACAAAGCGGATTTATCAATGAAATTGGTTTCGAAACCTATCAGAAGATCCTCGCAGAAGCCATTGAGGAATTGAAGGAGAATGAATTTAAGGATCTCTACGAACCTGAGGAAGGTACAGAAAAGGTGTATGTAAAAGAGACACAGATCGATTCCGATTTTGAACTCTTGTTCCCTGACAACTACATCAACAATATCACAGAACGCCTCAACCTCTACACTGAACTAAATACCATCACTAACGAAGAAGATCTGCAAAAATACCAGGCACATATAAAGGATAGGTTTGGTCTACTTCCTGAAACGGTTGTAGATCTCCTTAATTCGGTGCGGATCAAATGGGTAGCCAGTAGTATTGGTCTTGAAAAGATCGTGATGAAAAAAGGAAAGTTGTTAGGGTATTTTGTGGCCGACCAGCAATCGAGTTTCTACCAGAGTACCACCTTTACAAGGGTATTGCAATTTGTACAATCGCATGCTACCTCCTGCAAGATCAAAGAAAAACAAACCAGAAATGGTTTACGGCTGTTATTGGTTTTTGAGAATATATTTTCTACGGCTGCCGCACTTCAAAGATTGCAACCCCTGGCAGGAGAACCCAAGGATAAGGTTGGATCCGCAAGCTAGAAAAATGAACAGACCGGACCGGATCACAAAGATTTTAGATCCTTGATGGTCTTAAAGGCGATATCTACCTGTTCATCATTCACTATAATGGTAAACTCGTTGGTAGTGGAAATTACCTCAAAAAGCACGATGCCTTCCCAGGCCAGGCGCTGAAAAATAAAGTAATAGATACCCGGAACAGAAACATTCTCTGCAGGAAGCTTTACAGTAATAGATGAGAGATTGGTAGCTTTCTGGGTGCACTTCTCACCCATGAACAAGGCTTCCACAACTGTATCAAGGCTGTTACTTACCACAATATTAAGTTCATTGACCCCTCTGGAAGAAGTATAAAAGACCTCCTTGTTCTTAGATACTTCCTTTAATAGTTGAGTTTGATTCTCCAGGATGGTATCGGACACCAGAAAGGTAAAATCTGTGAGTGAAGAACGAACTGTAATTTCCCCAATATTCTTCAAAACCTTAATGATCCTGTGGGTAGCTCTGAATTCCAGATCGTCCGAAAGTCGTTTTAAAGCCATCACAATGGCTCCGTTGCGTACATCTTTTCCTAATTCCAGTTCTATTTCGGGCTTTACGAGTCGGGATAATGAAGTTAAGTTAATAATTCCTTGTGCCAGGGCACTCTGCAAAAAGGGCTTTTTCTTTATATAATGTTCAACTACAGAAGAAATGGTCTTCATTCTTTTTCTTTCAAAAATAACAAAATGTTATAAATAAAACAATGCTTAATAAGGAGAGAAGGCATTTTCCAGATGTTCAATGGAGTAGCCTGTGGGTTGTCCCAGGATGGTAATTATATCAAAGCGGGTATCAAGGTCCAGATCTTGTTTTTGTATAAAGTGATCTGCGGCACTGATAAGCAACGCAATTTTCTTTTTATTTATGCTAGCTGTGATGGCTTGCAGATGATCGGAGCGTCTGTATTTTACCTCTACTATGGCGAGAATGCCCTTCTTTTGAGCAATAATATCTACCTCTGCTTTGCGATACCTGTAATTCCTTTGAAGGATGGTATATCCTTTCTTTCTGAGAAGTGAGGCCGCCAGTTCTTCTCCTTTTCTACCAATATCATTGTGAGCAGCCATGGGATATAAAAATTAACAAAATATGGTATTTCATCGAAAAAAGAGTGCAGTAGACCCCAATTTTACCTCTTAGATTGTACATTAGGTCTCCGGATATCGAAAAAATTTGGATTTCCATACTAATCGAACGGATTAAGCGTTAAGAATTTGCCCCTACACACATGAACGTTCTTAAAGCCTAAAAAATAACTATGGAATACTTCGTTAATTGTAACACCTCTACATTAGCGCCGTACACAACACCCCTGGATAAAATCAGGGCTGCGCATTTGTATAGAAGACTTGGGTTTAGCGCCTCAGTACAGACTATTAATTCGGCCGTAGGCCAAAATGCCGGAACGTTGGTAGACGCACTTATCAATGAAGCTGTAACCATGCCTCCCTTGGCGGCTCCCGCCTGGGCAGACTGGAATAACAGTAATTATCCTGCAGACGATGATCTTGCCCGACAACTAAGAAGGGCACAGCAAGAAGAATTCGCCGTTTCGTACACCAATGGATTGTTGAATGACAATCTTCGGGACCGATTGAGCTTCTTTTGGAGTAATCATTTCGTCACAGAAATCGATGTATATAATTGCAATAGTTTCTTGTATTACTATATAAACTGTTTGCAGCGAAACTCCATTGGGAACTTCAAAACTTTTGTGAGTGAGATTGGACTTACCAGCGCTATGCTCTACTACCTGGATGGTGTATACAACAATGGTAACAATCCCAATGAGAATTACGCTCGTGAGCTCTATGAACTTTTTACTCTTGGGGAAGGTAATGGATATACAGAACAAGATATTATAGAAACCGCCAAAGCCTTAACAGGTTATGTGGAACGCGGTGAATTAGGCTGTGAACAGGTTACTTTTGATCCTACCAGGTTCGACGCCGGGCCCAAAACCATTTTAGGTCAGACCGGCAACTGGAATTACGACGATGTCATAGACATCCTTTTTCAGGAACGTCCAAATGAAATAGCGGGCTTTATATGCCAAAAATTATACGAGTTCTTTGTTCATCCAGATTCTGATGACGACGCCGGGAACGCACAGACCATTATTACAGGCTTAGCCAATACCATGGTAGCCAGCAATTTTGAAATTGCTCCTGTGTTGTCTCAATTATTTAAGAGTCAGCATTTCTTTGATGATGAGGCCATTGGGGTCATTATTAAAAGTCCGTTCGATATTTACCTGAATCTTATCAATGAAACCAATTTTGCATATAATGATAATACTATACTCAATGTTGTAGATACCACAAGAATGCTCGGACAAACATTGTTCGATCCCTATGATGTTGCCGGATGGCAGCGAGACCGTACCTGGATCAATACTAACTTTATTATTGGCAGATGGTTAACGGTGGAAGTCTTTCTTGAATTATTCTACCAGGGCAATGCTGAACAATTCAGAACCCTGGCCATGGATGTCGTGGGACCTGGAGATAGTAATACCAGTAATCCGGAGACCGTTGTGCGCGCCCTTGTAGATAAATTTACACCGCTGGGACTTCTTACAGTTCAGGATTTTGAAAATGCCATGTCGGTTTTTAAGATCGAAGATGTGCCTGAAGAGTATTACGGATCGGACTATATCCCAGGCGGTCTTGGTCTTTGGATGCTTTCTGTAAGTCCGGAAGTTCCGCAGCAAGTCTTTCTTCTGCTAATGCATTTATCAAGACAACCCGAGTTTCAACTTAAATAATACCTACAGTTATGTGCAATAATCATATCCCAATAAATATAAAGAATAAGAACGGCCACGACGATGAACACAAGTTCTGGAGCAGACGTTCATTCCTGCAGGCCCTCGGTATTGCCGGGTCCGGGTCCATGATGCTTGGCAGTAATATGCTTACCGCATCGGCTCCTTCACCCCTAACGGCTGCTATTGCCAATGCAGATACGGATAACATCCTTATTTTAATAAGGCTCTCTGGTGGAAATGATGGATTAAGTACTGTGATCCCAATTGAACAATACGATCTATATGCCAACGCCAGGCCAAACATCTATATTCCGGAGAGTAAGGTCTTAAAACTTACGGACGAATTTGGAGTTCCTTCCTATATGAATGCTTTGGAGCCAATGTGGGGCGAAGGCCAGTTTAAGGCAGTCCACGGTGTTGGGTACGAAAATCAGAGTCTTTCTCATTTTACGGGATCAGACATCTATGCGAACACAGATCTTACCACCACAGGTTTTACCGGCTTGGATACCGGCTGGATGGGACGGTATTTTGAAAATATATATCCGGATTATCTGGTGAATCCGCCTGCTTCCCCGGCAGCTATTCAGATCGGCAACTTTGGAAGTTTAGTTTTTCAAGGGGAAGAAACCAATTACGCCTTTGTAACCTCCAATATTAATCAATTAGAAGAAATTGCAGAATCTGGTGTACAATACAGCCTGGACCCTGCGCTTTTTAATGATTGTATGTATGGAGATCAACTAAGATTCCTGAGAGGGGTGGCTAACACTACCTATGAATATTCAGGACTTATTCATGAAGCCTATGAAAGAGGTCAGAACCAGGTACAATACCAGGACAATGGCTTTGCCAGACAGTTGGCTTTGTTGGCAAGATTGATCAAAGGAAATCTGGGAACCAAAGTATATATGATCTCTATGGGAGGTTTTGATACACACGGTAACCAGCCATTGGCACACGAGCGACTCATGTCTAACCTCTCTATTGCCATCAATAATTTCTACGAAGATATAGCCTTTACACAGCAGGACGATAAAGTGTTGAGTATGACCTTCTCCGAATTTGGAAGAAGAATCTTTGAGAACGGATCTAATGGTACTGACCATGGGAAAGCGGCTCCTACCCTTTTCTTTGGTTCTGGACTAAACGGAAGTGCCTTTGTGGGAGAACATCCTTCTCTGGAGAATCCCAATGGCCGAGGTAACCTGGAATACACAATGGACTTCAGGGACCTGTATGCAACCGTTCTGGCAGAATGGTTATGCGTACCTATCCCTCTGGTAGAACAACATTTGTTAGATCATCCGTATGCCCCTGTAAATTTAGGGTTTAATTGTAGTGGTGTCGAATTTCCAGATATCGCTTACAGCGATGAGCCTTTTACACCCCCAACTCCAATGGACCCCAACGAAGATCCAAGTGAGGAATTGTTGAACGCTATTGTTCACAAACCTTTCTATCCTACACAACAAACGCCGCATATCTATCTGGAAATGCCATTTAGTGCTCATGTAGATATACAGTTGTACAATATTCTGGGTCAGAATGTGGGGACGGTTTACAATGAGATGATGTTCGAAGGTTCCGTTGAGATAAATATACGGGAGCGAATGCCAAGTCATTTATCTACCGGAAAATATATTTACCGTATCCAGGTTCAGGATAAAAAAATGTCTAAATCCGTGATGGTGGCCTAAGCTACCCCTACTTTGCTATAGCAACCCTCGTATCTCCGGTTCAGGAACTTATCCTGCGCCTGGAAGTACGAGGGTTCTCTTTTTTCTTTTTCTCAGGGGAAGGGGCATAAAAAATGGTTATTTTTGTGCCCAAATCCAGGAGTTTGATGGCAACCGCATCTCAAAATATTGCCCGCTATACCATTACAGCTGCACTTCCTTATACCAATGGCCCTATCCATATTGGTCATTTGGCTGGGGTATACGTTCCTGCGGATATTTACGCCCGCTATCTGCGATTGCAAGGCAAGGATGTAGCCTTTGTTTGTGGAAGCGATGAGCATGGAGTAGCCATCCCTATGAAGGCAAAAAAAGAAGGGATCTCCCCCAAAGCCCTCATAGACAAGTATCACGGAATCATTAAACAATCCTTTCTAGACTTCGGGATCACCTTTGACAATTATTCACGGACCTCCGCAGAAGTTCACCATCAAACCGCCAGTGATTTCTTTGTAAAACTTTACAAACAAGGAGATTTTATTGAAGAAACTACAGCGCAATTATACGACGAACAGGAAGGACAATTCCTGGCAGACCGATTTGTGACAGGCACCTGCCCCAAATGTGGTAATGAAGAGGCCTATGGCGATCAATGCGAGAATTGTGGTTCCTCTTTAAATGCGACGGATCTTATCAATCCAAAATCTACCTTATCTGGTGCTGTTCCCACCTTAAAGGAAACAAAACACTGGTTCTTGCCGCTAGACAGGTATGAGGATTTTCTAAAAAAATGGATCCTCGTAGATCATAAATCCGATTGGAAACCCAATGTTTATGGGCAATGCAAATCGTGGATAGACGATGGCCTAAAGCCCAGAGCCGTAACACGAGATCTGGACTGGGGGATTCCCGTTCCTGTAAAAGGTGGGGAAGGCAAAGTACTCTATGTTTGGTTCGATGCGCCAATTGGCTATATCTCATCAACCAAGGAATGGGCAAAACGGGAGGGAAAAGACTGGAAACCCTACTGGCAGGCAAAAGACACTAAATTGGTTCATTTTATCGGAAAGGATAACATAGTCTTTCATTGTATCATCTTTCCCAGTATGCTGAAAGCACACGGGGATTTCATCTTGCCGGAAAATGTCCCTGCCAATGAATTTTTAAATCTGGAAGGCCAGAAACTTTCTACCTCAAAGAATTGGGCTGTTTGGTTACACGAATATCTGCAAGCCTTCCCCGATGCACAGGACGTGCTGCGGTATACGCTTACCGCCAATGCACCAGAAACCAAGGATAACGATTTTACCTGGGCCGATTTTCAGGCGCGGAACAACAATGAATTGGTAGCGATCTTCGGGAATTTTATCAATCGGGTAGTAGTACTCACTCAAAAATATTATCAGGGTGTAGTACCGGAAGCCGGTGCACTATCCTCAGAAGACAAAGAAGTCTTAAGGGCCATGCAAGATTTTCCGGCTACAATTGCCGATTCAGTAGAACGTTATCGCTTTAGAGAAGCCGGACAAGAACTAATGAACCTCGCCAGATTGGGTAACAAATACCTGGCAGATGAGGAGCCCTGGAAAGTGATCAAAGAAGATACGGAAAGGGTTGCCACTATTATGAATACCGCCCTCCAACTGGCCACTGGCCTGGCTATTCTAAGTGAACCTTTTTTACCTTTTACCTCTTCCAAGCTTAAAAAAATGCTGCAGCTAGAGAGCAGCACCATTTCTTTAGGGTGGAATAGTATTGCCACCCAATCTCCCCTGCTTCCCGCCGGGCATGTTTTAGGAAAAAGTGAGTTGTTGTTCCGAAAGATTGACGATGAGGAGATCACCGCCCAACTCGAAAAATTAATAGCTACCAAAAAAGCCAACGAATCTGAAAACAAAAGTGTTATGCCACAAAAAGAAATGATCAGCTATGAAGAATTCTCAAAAATGGATATGCGCGTTGGCACCATTCTTGAAGCAGATAGAATGCCCAAGACCAAGAAATTAATGGTGCTGAAAGTAGATACAGGCATAGACGTAAGGACTATTGTTTCCGGGATCGCCGAGAGTTTTACACCCGAAGAGATCGTTGGGAAAAAAGTAACTGTTTTGGTAAACCTTGCTCCAAGGCCTCTGCGCGGAGTGGAAAGCCAGGGTATGATCCTGATGACAGAAAACGAGGAAGGAAAACTTGTATTCCTGAATCCTGATCATTCGGGCATACAAAATGGTGCAACTATCAGCTAAGCCACCTATCACGTGGTTTTTGCATAAAGGCCTAATCAAATATTTTTATTTTTTGTAAGATTTTTCTAACTTGGGGTTTATCTGTTGAATTAAAAGAATGAAATATGTTTCTTATTTAATTGCCTTCCTTTTTCTTACTCTTATTAAGGCTCAAAATATCCCCGCTAATGATCAAATTCTTGTAGATTTTGAGGCGTATTCCACCCTGCCCAGGGAAGTGGTTTTTGTTCACCTCAACAAATCTGTTTTTATCAAAGGGGAAGGAGTAGGCTTTAAGGCCTATGTTTTGGATAAGGGCTCCAAACGACGGTCTATTGAAACCCGCAATCTCTACTGCACTATTTACGACAGTCTGGACCAGGTAGTCAAGAAACAACTCATCAAGATTGATAAAGGGATAGGCAGCGGTTTAATCAGGCTCGATAGCGCCTTCACTACAGGCAACTATCGCTTCAAAGCCTATACCAATTGGATGCGAAATTTTTCTGAACCGAATCATTTTGAACAGGGCATCACCATCATCGATCCGGAAAAAACGGAAAAGGTCACCCCTAAAATAAAGGATTTACAGGTTGATGCCCAGTTTCTTCCTGAAAGTGGCCATGCACTTATTGGCGTCAGTGCCAATTATGGAGTTGTCATTAAAGACGAAAACGGATTTGGCTACCCTTTTGTGGAAGGACAAGTGGAGGACTCCAGTGGGAAAATTGTAACCACCTTCGAACTCAACCCTTTTGGAATTGGAAGGTTTGCATTGATTCCGGAACAGGGTGAAGGTTACTTCGCCAGATTCAGTATAAACAACACGGAATTTAAGAGTCCCGTTGGCTATATTGAACAGCAGGGAGTTACCTGCACACTCCAGGACCTTAGAGACAGAATCGGGTTGGTCCTAAACGCAAAGTTCAATGTGGAGACACAGAAAAAACAAAACTTTACACTCAGTATCCATAACGGAGATAGCATAAAGGCCATTGACATTTCCTTCAGAGACGAAGCAGAGGTAGCTAAGATTTTTCCAAAAGAAGACCTGTTCCCCGGGATAAATGTCTTTACCCTATTTGACAGCACAGGTAATCCAATTCTGGAAAGGCTGTATTTCAATTCAAAAGATATGGTAGTACGTGGGGTTACCCCTCCCAAACATTCTTTTAAAAATGATTCTGTACAGGTCGATTTTTCCGTTGAGGGAATAGACCCTAAATACTGGAACAGCCTAAGCGTGTCCGTATTGCCTGATAATACAACATCTGATAAGGGACATCACAATCTGGCTTCCTACAGCCTTATTGCCCCTTATATCCGTGGGGCTGTGGAGCATGCTGCATATTATTTTAGGGATCAGACCCCCAGAAAGGCATATGAATTGGACAATCTGTTGATCACCCAGGGATGGAGCAGTTATCAATGGAACACCGTACGCAATAAAACTCCTAAATACCTCTTTGATTTTGAAAAAGGAATCAGCTATAAGGTGATCCTGAATAAAAAAGAATCGAACGAATATTATGTCTCCTCTTCGACCTTTAGTGATCAAATGTACTATACCCTGGAAGAAAATCAGCGATTTTTTACCAAGGATCAATTTTTCCCGGTCGATGATGAAAAGTTACGGATTGCCGAAATTGCAAGAACCGGCACCTGGTTTCAACCTAAAGTCTTTGTTCAATTCAAACCCTCTGCCATTCCCCTTTTGAAAAATAACCGTGTATCAGTCCTGGACAACAGGGAGTCAGTAATCCTGAAACAGGTAGACAGCAAACATGCATTTGAAGGGTTTTATGAGGTTGAGATGCTAGATGAAGTTATGTTGCTGGAACAAAGCAAGAATAAAAGGATTGAAAAATTGAAAAACCGTACGGTTGGCCGGGTAGATGTTTTTCAGGAAAACGATCCCCGTAGAAACTTATTATTGAGTACCTACCTTAGCTCTCAGGGTTACGCTGTTGAAGAATCTTTCGGTACCTTGAGTGTTACAGCGAGAAATCCTCAATTTCCAAACAATGCCACACCGGCCATTTTCCTGAATGGGGTATTGCTGAACGATTTTAACATCCTCTATCGTTATTTTATGGATAAGGTAGATTATATTGAAATTAACAAGTCTGGAATTGGTGAAGGGCCCAGAGGCTCGGCTGGCGTCATCAAGATCGTTACGGACCCGTCAAAAATCCGGCGGACATTAAATGACCCTAGCCTTGTAGAATATGATGTTCCTCTTACTTTCTCCGTTGACAAACGATTTTACAACCCCATGTACAACAATTATTCAGGATCATTTTTTAATAGCTTTGGGGCCGTGGACTGGCATCCAAATGTTGTTATTAATACTGAAGGCAAGGGACAATTCAGCTTTCTGAACTACGGACTAGCCACTGTAAAACTCTATTTTGAAGGTATTGTGAACGACAAGGAATTCGTCTCAGATATCGTTGAACTGAAGATCCAATGATCCTTGCTTAAAATTGCTTACCACCCCATTTACAAGCACCCCTTACCTGAAGGTCATCGGTTTCCTATGCTTAAATATGACCTTCTTCCTCAGCAATTACTCTATGAAGGAACCTGTGAGGCAGAGAATTTTTTTGAACCCTCAATTCCCCAAGACAAACATATTCTGGCGGTTCATGATGCTGATTATTTTAACGATCTGCTGCGTCTAAATATTCCGCCAAAGGACGCAAGGAAAATTGGATTCCCCTTAA
>NZ_JBATLB010000167.1:0-6537 GCF_049669965.1 Muriicola sp.
TTCCCTATGTTCTTGGGATCGCTGTTTTTCTTTTTGCTTTTTCTACCATGATCTCCTGGTCTTACTACGGAATGCGTGCGTGGACCTATCTTTTTGGAAAGAGCAAACGATCAGAAATGATCTATAAACTTTTATTCCTTGTTTTTGTGGTAATAGGCGCCTCGGTTAGTTTGGGGGCGGTGCTCGACTTTTCTGATATGATGATCCTGGCTATGTCATTTCCAAATATTATTGGTCTCTATATTATGTCTGGAGAAGTTAAAGGAGATCTTAAAACCTATTGGCAAAAATTAAAGTCGAATCAGCTTTATAAAAAACAACAAGCATGAAACCAAATCTGTCAGCCTTCATCGCTTTTTTGCTGCCGTTGTTCAGTTTTTCACAAGAAAAGGCGGAGATGGGACTAGATGAGCGCATAAACGCATGGTTTGAGCCCATAACGGCTGTCTGGGAAGGAATTGTCTTTTGGCAGGTACCCGGTACAGGCATTCCCCTGGTAGTGATCATCCTTGTGTTAGGGGCAGTATTTTTTACCTTGTATTTCGGATTTGTAAATATTCGAAGATTTCCCCTGGCTATTAATGTAGTAAGGGGCAAGTACGACTCCGTTGAATCTCCTGAGGGCCACGGGGTAGAGAAAGCCGAAGTAAATATTGTGGATGGAGACCTGCCAGACACTATAAGGGATGAAAGCAAACAAGGTGAAGTAAGTCATTTTCAGGCCCTTGCAACCGCAGTTTCGGGTACGGTAGGACTAGGAAATATTGCCGGAGTTGCTCTGGCCATCGCCATTGGAGGGCCCGGTGCTACTTTTTGGATGATCGTCTGTGGCTTATTGAGTATGAGTACAAAATTTGTGGAATGTACCCTGGGTGTCAAGTACAGAGATGTAGATGAGAACGGCACCGTATATGGGGGTCCTATGTATTATTTATCCAGAGGTCTGAAAGAGCGTGGTTTTACAGGTTTAGGCAAGGTGCTGGCAGTTGTTTTTTCGGTCCTATGCGTTGGTGCTTCTTTTGGAGGTGGTAATGCGGTTCAATCTAACCAAGCAGCGGAACAACTGTCTGCCATGATGGGCTTAGAAGGTGGTTCTTCTGGTTTTTTTATTGGTGTTGTACTCGCAATTGTTGTGGGGATAGTGATCATAGGAGGGATCAAAAGAATTGCTTCGGTTACCGAAAAAATAGTCCCATTTATGGCCGTAATCTACGCATTGGCCTGTTTGGCAGTAATTTTTGCCAATTTCTCATATATAGATGATGCCTTTGTTCTGATTTTTAAAGGTGCATTCACCCCAGAAGCCGGACTCGGTGGTTTATTTGGTGTTCTGATAGTAGGATTCAGACGGGCTGTATTTTCTAATGAAGCCGGGGCAGGGTCTGCGGCAATAGCCCACTCTGCAGTTAAGACTAAATATCCTGCCAGTGAAGGTATCGTGGCACTTTTAGAGCCGTTCATTGACACTGTGGTTATTTGTACTATGACCGCGTTGGTCATTATTTTCTACAATAGCGGTGGGGTCTTTGAATACGGAGGTGATGGGGCAGGGAATGTAATAGTAGATGGAGCCTCTCTTGGAGGTGTAACACTAACTTCCCTGGCTTTTGAATCTGTATTACCCTGGTTTCCTTATGTTCTAACCTTGGCAGTGGTGCTTTTTGCGGTATCTACCATGATTTCCTGGTCGTATTACGGACTGCAGTCATGGAAATATTTGTTTGGCCGCAGTAAAACTGCAGATTTAACCTATAAATTGCTCTTTGTAATATTCGTGGTTATTGGGGCATCAGCATCTATGGGAGCAGTATTTGCATTCTCAGACGCCATGATCCTCGCACTTGTATTTCCAAATATGTTGGGGCTCTTATTTTTATTCCCAAAAGTACGGGAAGAGATGACCAAGTATTTGGATGCTATTAAAGCCATGAAGAAATAAATGGAAGAAAATGAGATCCCACCTCCGGTTCACAAAACAGGAAAAACGTGGGATCTTTTTTCTTCTGTTGCTCATAGCCGGGCTGCAGTTTGGGTATTACCTGTACACCGGCCAAACTGTTCGTAACACAACCTCTAATTTTGCAGTAGACAGTATCGTTACTATTTATATAGATAGCGTTAAAACATCTCAACTACTAAAGGAAGTGCAGCCTCTAAAGGTATTTAACCCTAATTTTATTACCGATTATAAGGGATATGTATTGGGCCTAGCACCATCCGAATTAGACCGGATATACGCTTTTCGAAAACAGGGTCTTTTTGTCAATTCTGCCCGGGAGTTTCAGAAGGTGAGTCAGGTGTCAGATTCTCTTTTGGCAGTAATAGGGCCCTACTTCAAATTTCCCTCATGGACCAAGGTTGCAGACATTGAAAAAGACACTGATTTTGTAAATGCCGAGTACGCAGACATTAACACCGCTTCCGAAGCGTCCCTGCAGCGTATTTCAGGTATAGGTGAGGTGCTGTCCAAAAGGATCATTGCATTCAGGAATAGTTTAGGAGGATTCGTGGATATCGAACAGCTTTTTGATGTGTATGGACTAAAACCGGAGGTAGCCAGAAGGGCGATGAAGCTATTTAAAGTAATAAGTGTCCCTGATATTAAAAAGATACCTTTGAATACTGCAACTGTCAATGATCTTGCCAGCCTAGTGTATATAAATAAAGGACTTGCAAGACGAATAGTGCATTATAGAGATAGTATAGGACAATTCGATTCAATTGCAGAATTAACAAAAATTGAAGATTTTCCCACAGATCGAATAGGTAGAATTAAGTTATATTTGTCCCTAGAAAAATTGCTACTATGATCACTGAAACAATGTCTGAACTCAGTTTTGACTATTCGGAAACCCAACGCATGGTCGCTGAGTCGGCCCGGGAATTTGCCGAACAACATATCCGCCCATATATAATGAAATGGGATGAATCTCAGGAGTTTCCTGTGGAGGTCTTTAAAAAGGCTGGGAAAATGGGATTTATGGGAATATTGGTGCCTCAATCATTAGGAGGCTCTGGTCTTGGCTATCATGAGTACATCGCTATTATTGAGGAAATCTCTAAGGTAGATCCTTCCATAGGTTTATCGGTTGCAGCCCATAATTCTCTTTGTACCAATCATATTTTATCTTTTGGGAATGATGAGCAAAAGGAACGATGGATCCCTAAACTAGCCAGTGCAGAATGGATAGGTGCCTGGGGGCTCACGGAACACAATACCGGTTCTGACGCCGGAGGCATGAGCACCACAGCTGTTAAAGACGGCAATCATTGGATCCTGAATGGAGCCAAGAATTTTATTACCCATGGAAAAAGCGGGGATGTAGCCGTGGTAATTGTCCGTACAGGAGAAAAAGGTGATAGTCATGGTATGACTGCCTTTGTCGTAGAGAAGGGTACCAAAGGATTCTCTAGCGGAAAAAAAGAAGATAAATTGGGAATGCGCGCCAGTGAAACGGCCGAATTGGTTTTCGACAACTGCCGTATCCCGGATGAGAACAGGCTGGGTGAAGTTGGGGAAGGATTTATACAATCTATGAAGATACTCGATGGCGGAAGAATTTCTATAGGGGCGCTTTCCCTTGGGATTGCCAAAGGGGCTTATGAGGCATCTTTGAAATATTCCAAGGAGCGGGTTCAATTTGGGAAGCCAATTAGTGCATTTCAAGGTATATCCTTTAAATTGGCCGATATGGCCACAGAAATAGAAGCCTCAGAATTGTTGTTGCACAAGGCAGCCTTTTTAAAAAACCAGGGTAGAAAAATGACCAAATGGAGTGCGATGTCTAAAATGTATGCCTCAGAAGTCTGTGTGAAAGTGGCCAGTGAGGCAGTTCAGATCCATGGTGGTTATGGCTATACCAAAGATTTTCCGGTGGAGAAATTTTACAGAGATTCCAAGCTTTGTACCATTGGGGAAGGAACTACGGAAATCCAAAAGGTGGTGATCGCAAAGAATATTTTAAAATAAGTTTGTTTCATTTCATTTATTCCTTTTATATTTGCAGTCCCTAATCACTAAAGAAAGGAGGTTGTAGCCAATGTTAATTATACCAGTAAAAGAAGGAGAAAACATTGATAGAGCGTTAAAACGCTTTAAACGAAAGTTCGACAGAACAGGTACTATGAGACAGCTGAGAAAACGTCAGCAGTTTACAAAGCCTTCAGTAGAACGCAGACAACAGGTCCAAAAAGCCCAATACATTCAGGGACTAAGAGATCAGGAAGAGATATAATACTCAAAAATCACTAAATAGAAAAATCTTGCTACGGCAGGATTTTTTTTTGGACAGAACTCAAGGCTGCTTTTGTACCTTTGTCGTATGGCCATTGCAGCATTTATATCCTATTTATCCCTCGAAAAGAAATACTCGCCTCATACGGTAAAGGCCTACGAAAAGGATCTGACCGACTTTTGTGTTTTTTGTAAAACAGCATACGAACTATCCAATATTGAGGATGCTTCTTATCCTATGGTCAGAAATTGGATCGTTAGCCTGGTGGAAACCAAGATCAGCAATAGGAGTGTAAACCGCAAGGTGAGCTCTCTAAAATCGTATTTCAAATTTCTGATGAAAACTGGTAGCATTCAGACCAATCCATTGGCCAAGCATAAAGCCTTGAAAACGGCTAAAAAATTGGAGATTCCATTCTCTGAAGCAGAGATGGAAGAAATGCTGAACGTACTTCCGTTTGAAAATAGTTTTGAAGGTGTTCGGGACCGGTTGGTCATAGAGCTGTTATACGCCACAGGCATGCGCAGGGCAGAGCTCATTAACCTGAAGCTGCAAAATGTGGATATTTCCAACCGCAGTATAAAGGTTTTAGGGAAGCGAAACAAAGAACGTATTATTCCCTTATTGGAAAGCACGATACACCTCTTTATAGAGTATTTTACACTGCGAAAAGTGATTGAAAATGGTGAAAATTCCCAAACAGTTTTTATCACTTCCAAAGGCAATAAAATCTATGAAACGCTTGTTTATAGAATTATAAATGGATATTTTAGTAAGGTGTCTTCTAAGGTAAAAAAGAGTCCACATATCCTGAGGCATACTTTTGCGACGCACATGCTCAACCAGGGGGCAGATCTGAATTCCGTGAAGGAATTGTTGGGACATGCAAGTTTGGCATCTACTCAGGTGTATACCCACAACAGTATTGCCGAACTAAAGAAAGTGCATTCCAAGGCACATCCCAGGAATAGATAGTAAAGCAATTGTGAAGTAAATAATAAGTGTAACTCAATAAATGTTGATCTATGAAGGTAAATACCCAATCTGTTAATTTTAACGCGGATATTAAATTGATTGAATTCATTCAGAAACGCTTAGACAAGTTGGAGGTATTTTATGATAGAATCATCAATGCGGATGTGTATTTAAAAGTGGAAAATACCAGTGCCAAGGAGAATAAAATTGTGGAGATCAAAGTACATATACCAAAGGACACTTTTATTGTAAAAAAACAATGTAAATCCTTTGAAGAAGCTATCGATTCGGCCTGTGATTCTCTGCAGCGAAAACTGGTTAAAAAGAAACAAAAACCAAGGGTTTCGCCATCTTTAAAATTTTTGTAAAATAGTTTTGTTTAATATAAAAATTATCTACATTTGCAGTCCGTTAGAAATAGCGGACTTTTTTATGCTTTAAAAAGGCGGTTAAGCCGATGTAGCTCAGCTGGCTAGAGCAGCTGATTTGTAATCAGCAGGTCGTGGGTTCGAGTCCCTCTATCGGCTCCAAAGTTCATTAAAAAGCATGGAGGGGGAGATACTCAAGCGGCCAACGAGGGCAGACTGTAAATCTGCTGACTACGTCTTCGCAGGTTCGAATCCTGCTCTCCCCACGAGTAGTTGCTGAGAGCAGTGCAGAAGGAATTTGTTAGTGCTTGCTTAAGGTAACAAATACGATCGGGATTTGTCCCTGACATAGTGAGAATACCAAAAATTGCGGGAGTAGCTCAGTTGGTAGAGCGTCAGCCTTCCAAGCTGAATGTCGCCGGTTCGAACCCGGTCTCCCGCTCAGAAGGGCGGAATGTCGTCACGCCGTTGGCGTGATCTCCCGCTCAGAAGGGCGGAATGTCGTCACGCCGTTGGTGCGACCTTCTGTTCAAGAACTTTGAGTGAACGTTTGCCGTTTAGGGTAGGGTTGTGAGGGTATGGTCCAAGATCCCTGAACAAGAAAACACAAACCCAAAAATTGCCGACGTAGCTCAGGGGTAGAGCGTTTCCTTGGTAAGGAAGAGGTCACGGGTTCAATTCCCGTCATTGGCTCAACGGTAATGTATTAGTAACAATTAGAACAAAGAACAAAAACAAGTAGCAATGGCTAAAGAAACCTTCGACCGTTCCAAGCCTCACGTCAATATCGGGACCATTGGTCACGTTGACCACGGCAAAACCACCCTAACAGCGGCCATCACCACAGTATTGGCTGAAGCTGGACTATCTGAAAAGAAGAGCTTCGATTCGATCGATAACGCTCCTGAAGAAAAAGAGCGTGGTATCACTATCAACACCTCTCACGTGGAGTACAGTAC
>NZ_JBATLB010000168.1:0-13707 GCF_049669965.1 Muriicola sp.
AAATAGCTCAGTGATCTCGTGCCATTCCTGATGTGGCACCAATCTCATGGAGATCTTTGCGTATGCTTTGCTGGCGATAACTGTTTTTGCACCTTCCCCCGTATACCCGCCCCAAATACCATTCACATCCAGGGTTGGTCTGATAGAATTACGCTCATTGGTGGTATATCCTTTTTCCCCGTAGACGGAATCAATACCAATCTCTTTCTGATAATCCTCCAGATTAAAAGGGGCTTTGGCCATGGCTGCACGTTCCTCCTTTGAAAGGTCCTGAACCTTGTCATAAAATCCGGGGATGGTTATATGATTGTTTTCATCGTGCAGGGAGGCAATCATCTTTGCAAGGATATTTATGGGATTGGCCACAGCACCTCCGTATAATCCCGAGTGAAGGTCCCTGTTTGGTCCTGTCACTTCTACTTCTACATAACTGAGCCCACGAAGCCCGGTAGTAATGGAAGGTACGTCTTTGGCGATCATCCCGGTGTCTGAGATCAGGATGATGTCATTGGCCAGTTTTTCGGTATTTTCTTTGACAAAGCCTACCAAGCTATTGCTACCCACTTCTTCTTCGCCTTCAATCATAAATTTTACATTACAGGGCAGGGCATTATTATTAACCATGTATTCCAGGGCTTTTACATGCATGTACATCTGCCCCTTGTCATCACATGCCCCACGAGCGTAAATGGCACCTTCCGGGTGGAGCGCGGTCTTTTTAATAACGGGTTCAAAGGGAGGGGAGTTCCATAGGTTGAGTGGGTCCGGGGGCTGTACATCATAGTGCCCATAGACCAATACAGTTGGTAAAGCAGGATCTACTTGTCTTTCTCCATACACTATTGGATAGCCATCTGTTTCACAGATCTCCGTATGGGTGCAGCCAGCTTTTTGGAGCGACTTTTCGACTATTTCGGCCATATGAAGTACGTCATGTGCAAAGGCGGAGTCGGCACTAATAGATGGGATTTTTAAGATTTCAATAAGTTCATTTAGGAATCTGTCTTTGTTCTCTTCGATATAAGCTTTAGGCTCTTGCATGAATACGGCTTTGATTTATGGTTAAAAATACAAAAACTAGGAGGATATTTTTGTGTGTGAATTATTTTAAAATTGAAATTTTGACTTATATTTGCAGCCCCGTATGAAACGGGAACTGCAGGCGTGGTGGAATTGGTAGACACGCTAGACTTAGGATCTAGTGCCGCAAGGTGTGAGAGTTCGAGTCTCTCCGCCTGTACAGAAAAAAAGCTTCTCTTTTCAGAGAGGCTTTTTTATTTTAGATATTCATTTGTGGTGGCCCCGATATCCCGATAGTTATCGGGAGGGGGGTAGACACGTCACGCCTTGGCGTGATGCCGCAAGGTGTGAGAGTTCGTCCCGATAACTATCGGGACTCCGCCTGTACGAAGTAGAGGCCCATCCGGATAGGATGGGCTTTTTTATGATGAAAATCTTTTGTGTTTTTTATATGTAAGGACGGACAGATGAGGATCATCGAAAATGGTATCTTTTTTTATATGGCTATATCTTAAAATTTATAGGTAAGGCTGAGGCGTACCACCTGGGTTTCGAAGTAATTTTCGTAAAGTCCGGAGAAATTTTCCCCATTGATCTGTTGCCTGATGCCATATCTGTTGAGCAGGTCCGTAGCAGAGATTGTACAGCTAGCTTTGTTATCCCAAAATGATTTTTTAATCCCCAGATCCAGAGAAGAACGGGCCAATTGTTCTCCCTGCGGAATATTGCGCTTCGAAAAATACACCCAGCTCAATTGTGTTACCCAATCTCCCTCAAAGGTAAACTCCGTATTGATCTTTGTGTCCCAGGCATTATTTCTTGAACTATCGATCGTAAATGAGCGCTCAAATGGAAACAACAAGGTGCCCTGGAAAGCATCAATCTCATTGACGTACCAATTTAGGGTTGCCCCAATTTTCCATTGGTCCATAAGATCCTGACTCAGTAATACCTCCACCCCGGAATTGGTTGCCTGCCCGGTATTTTCGTAGATGCGATTTATGATATCATAGTCTGGGTTAGAATCATCAATACTAAAGATACGCATATACTGATCTTTGATCTGACGGTGGAATACCGCCGAGAACAGGGACCCATCTGTCCAGGAATATTTGTGTCCTATTTCAAAGGAATTCGTGAATTGCGGCCTGAGGTATGGATTTCCAACTTTTAACAATTCCGGATCATCATATTTAGGAAAAACACGTAATTCTGGTTCTCCTGGGCGATCAATCCGACGGTTGTAAAAGGCAGAGATTTTATTATTATCATTGAGTTTATAGGTGTATCTCAGACTTGGAAAAAGTTCAAAATACCGGTAAGCGTCATTGTTTGGATAATAGGCATTTACAGGATCAAGATCGTAAAATACCTTTGTTTCTTCTGCTCTTAGTCCGGCCTCAACGTCGAATTTTTCTTTTTCGAGCAGGTAGTTCACATAGCCGGCATACAGGTTCTCCCCCCAGTCTGAAAAAGTGCCCAGATCTGGATAGATGATCGAATTGTTCCCGGGGGTAATAGTGTAGGTAACTGGTAGTCTTCTGATTCTGGCTTTTGCCCCTAATTCAACACGTCCCTGCTTTAGTGGTTTAACGTAATCGGCTTCAATACTGGTGGTATTTTCGATGGCCCTTATGTTGGTTTTATCGCGCCCAATGCGGACCGCAGAGCTATCGTTAAGGGAATAGGTTTCATCTTCGAGGCCCTGTGTGTATTGAATGCTTGCACCCAGGGTATGCCCGGGCTGGGGGAATCTGTGACGGTAATTTGCCGCTACGTTGATATAGCGGGTCACTTCTTCTTCCTGCCAGGTGTACAACCGGTTCCGGATGTTACTGTTAAGGTCAATAAAGGCTACTTGTGCCGTATCAATATGTTTTTCCCGATCGTAGAGGCCCGAAATCGTAAAGCTGTTGTTCTCATCCGGATCGTAATCAATACCGCCATTAATAATGGATCGGAACTGCCTTCTGTTCTCGGGGACCTGAGAGATGATGTTTCTCCCGTCATCGTAATTTCTGGTGGTAAATTCATTATTGGGAAGGGCTTCCTGAAGGATGAATTCTGACTGAAGGAAGTAGTTGATCTTCTCTTTGCGATAATTGAAATTAATACTTGGGATCAGTTTTGGATTAAAGTCATAAGAACCGAGATCTGTCTCGGTATCTGCTTTTCTTTTCCCCAGGGCTCCCATGCCAAAGGAGAGTCCGACATTGCCATTTAGTCCGGTTTGTTTATTTTTCTTGTAGATGATGTTTATAATCCCTGCAAATCCATTGGCGTCGTATTTGGCCGAGGGGTTATTGATGATCTCTATCTTGTCTATGTTAGAGGCGGGGATATTTGCCAGACCTTTCTGATTCCCAAAACCCGTAAGGCTGCTCTGCTTACCATCAATTAGGACTACTACCTTATCGCTGCCCCGCAATATGACTTTTCCATCCTGGTCAAAGGCAACGCCCGGCATGGTTTTCATCGCATCAAGGACAGAACCGCCTGCTTGTGCTACGGCATCTTCAAGGTAATATGATTTTTTACTCAAGTCGGCATCTACTGTCGCCTGTTTTCCCACAACCTCCACCTCACTCAAGATCTCCGCAGAGGGCTCCAGGAGGATCTTACCAAGATCAAAAACTGGGTTGAGCCCACCGGCCAGAAAGGATTTTTCTACCGTGGTATAGCCTATAAATGAAAAATATAGCTGGTATCTTCCCAAAGGGAGGTTTTGTATCCAAAACAGACCTTCCTCATCGGTTATGGCACCCGTTACTAGAGTAGAATCCTTATAATCACGAATCGTTACGTTAGCGAAAGCTAACGGTTCTGAAGTATCTTCGTCCAGGATCTGCCCACTAAGAGATACGGTTTCCTGGGCACTACCTAAAGAAGAGATGAAAGCAGTAAAAAGCATAAGAAATAATGGACGCACTTACTTCAAATTCTAAGCAATATACAATAGTATGTCTCTACTCTTCAAAATTTGTCGAAAAATTGACTTGGACTATTTTAACCTTGTGAATAATAAGGATGAAAATATGTAAATGAAGTTTTATTAAAAGAACCCAAAGGCTGCAAGGATTAAGCAAACCACTACGGCGGCCAGTATTCCTACCAGGACTACCACCATGACGCTTAAAAATCCATTGAGTATTTTAGTGCCGAAGGTAATTTCTTCTTCCATGTTTCAAGTGGTTTGGTCTAATTTACTAATTAAAGGTCAAAAACGGACTATTAGCAAAGGACAATTTCAACAAAATCTAAAGGCATATTGCATTTTAAAGATGTGAAGCTAAAATTCTCGATAAAAAGGAAAAAGGCTGCTTATTATCACTTTTGCGGACTTAATCTTTTACTTAATTCCTCCAGAGAGATCCCTTTGGTCTCTGGCATCATAAAAATCACAAAAAGGAGTTGTAAAACCATCATAAAGGCAAAGATGCTAAAAACAATGCCGGGTCCTATACTGCTAAACAAGAAGGGTATGGAAGAAGGAATGATGGCTGCTAACACCCAATGTACAGAGCACCCAAAACTCTGACCATAACTTCTGAGGTGATTGGGGAAAATTTCTGAAATGAAAACCCATATTACAGATCCTTGCCCTATGGCATGTGCGGCGATAAATACAAATAAAAAGATAGCGACGGCCATACCCTCCCACTCCAAGAAGAAGGCGCATGCTACCAGACTTAGGGAGATGATATAGCCCACAGATCCTATATACATTAATTGTTTCCTGCCCATTCTGTCTATGAGGTAAATTCCTATCAGGGTGAATACCATATTCGTAACTCCTATCCCTATACTGCTCAACAGGGCAGTACTGGCACCCAATCCGGCCTCTTCTAGAATTCTGGGGGCGTAATATAAAAATGCGTTGATCCCGGAGAGTTGGTTAAAGAAGGCAAGGAGAAATGCAAGCATCAGGGGAAACCGATATTTACGGATAAAGATATTTTCTCCGGGGATAGTATTCTGATTCTCGGTCTTTACGTCCTCTAAAAGCTGATCTATGTTGCCCGTTGGATTGATACTCACAAGTACTTCCCTGGCCTCTTCAAAACGCGATTTGCTCAATAACCAACGGGGACTCTTGGGGATGCCAAAGGTCATGAGGGTATAAATGGCTGCCGGGATGGCCTCAACCCCAACCATCCACCTCCAGGCATTTTCGCCTATGCCACTTAGCAGGTAGTTAGAGAAGAATGCGATAAGGATTCCAAATACAATATTAAACTGATAAAGCCCCACTAGTTTACCACGGTCCTTGGCCGGCGCTATTTCTGAGATATAGGTTGGTGCCGCCACGGTTGAGGCTCCCACTCCGAGTCCGCCAATAAACCTGAATATTGCGAAAGTAATGGGATCATTGGCAAAAGCAGATCCCACAGCAGACAATGTGTAAAAGACACCAATCCAGATAAGTGTTTTTTTTCTGCCAATTTTATTGGTGGGGATACCCCCCAATAAGGCTCCTACCACCGTTCCCCATAAAGCCATACCTATGACCACTACCCCATGGAAACTATCTGAAGACTGCCATATGGCCTGTAACGTTTTCTCTGCTCCTGAAATTACCACGGTATCGAATCCAAATAGGAATCCTGCTAAAGCAGCAGTGATTGAAAAGCGGAGGACCTTCTTATCCATACTAGGTTGGTTTTAGGTAAATCTAAAGAAAATATCCCTTAAGTAGTGAATAAGAAGAGGATCTCTACAAACTCATGTGTTCCTGAATATAACGTATGATCTTTATACTGGCACCTTTTTGATCTTCCACATACTGTGCGTTGATCTTTCCCATTTTTTCTCTCTTGCTGGGATGCTTTACTAATTGATCTATAGTTTGAGTAAAGGATTCTGCCGAATCGACCACAGAAATTCCTCCAAGACTCACCAGGTCCCTTGCTTCATTAAAGCCGTCGTATTGAGGACCTACAACAACAGGGATCCCAAAAACAGCCGGTTCCAGAGTGTTGTGCAATCCTGTGGCAAAACCTCCTCCTACATAGGCTATATCGGCATAGGAATATACCTTGGTTAACAACCCTATGGTATCCAGAATAAGTACCTGATATTCCGATAGATCCTCGTCTTCTATGTCAGAGTAAAAAATAACCTTAGAGGGGATTGATTCTCTTAACTTCTGTAGGTGCCCTTCCTTCATATCATGGGGTGCGATCACTACTTTTAAGGAAGTTGGACGTTGCTGTAAATAGTGACCCAGTAGTGCTTCATCTTCCGGCCATGAGCTGCCCAGCACTAAACATAGAGAAGTGCCTTTAAACCTTTCCATAAAGTTGAGATTATTGTTCCTTTCAAGGATCTCACTAACCCGGTCAAAGCGGGTATCGCCGGAAAGAGTAGTGTTGCTAAAGCCACTTTTTTGCAATAATTCAAAGGAGGAACTGTCCTGTACAAAAAGGTGGGTAAATTTCCCTAAAGCGTTTCTCATAAAACTTCCATACCATTTAAAGAAAACCTGCCCTGAATTAAATCTGCCCGAGATCATTAAGACAGGAACCTTCATTTTTTGGAGACTTCTGAGATAGTTGGGCCAAACTTCATACTTTACAAAAATGGCCAAAACAGGCCTAACCTTTTCCAGAAAGCGGTCTACCTTATGCGATATATCCATTGGGAGGTAAGTGATCAGATGGGCTTCCTCAGAATTCTTTTTTACCTCATATCCGGAAGGAGAGAAAAAAGTGACCAGGATCTTGTGACCCGGATATGCAGACCTCAGCTTTTGGATCACAGGAAGTCCCTGTTCAAATTCTCCCAGGGAAGCTGCATGAATCCAGATAATCTTATCCTGCTGAGTAATATGCTTATCTAAATATGAAAAGACCCCGTGCCTGCCCTTGATAAATAGCCTCAATTTTGCATTGAAGAATGCCGGTATCCTTAGCAAATACCAGGTAGTGGAGATCGCAATATTGTAGATAAAATACACCAATGCTTCGTTTGTCGCTAAAATACGCTTCTTTGGGTAATTACATTGTTCGCCGTTCCTTAATTTTGTAATTTTGCGGGCATATTTTACAAGCATGAAAAAAATACAAATGGTTGACCTGGTAGGTCAATATCAGGAGATCAAAGAGGAGGTGAATGTAGCTGTTCAACAGGTTTTTGATACGGCTGCCTTTATCAATGGACCTGAGGTACAGGCTTTTCAAAAAGAACTCGAAGACTATCTGGGGATAAAACATGTCATCCCCTGTGCCAACGGCACGGATGCACTTCAAATTGCGATGATGGGACTGGGATTAAAACCGGGAGATGAGGTCATTACGGCCGACTTTACCTTTGCTGCCACCGTGGAGGTCATTGCGCTATTGGGGCTAACCCCTGTACTGGTGGACGTAGATCCTGAGACCTACAATATTGATCCGGTAGCCGTAGAAAAGGCGATCACTGCAAAAACAAAGGCCATTGTCCCTGTACATTTATTCGGACAATGTGCACCTATGGATGCACTGTTGCAGATAGCTGAGAAACATCAACTTTTCCTTATTGAAGATAATGCACAAGCCATTGGTGCCACCCATACATTTAAAGATGGCAGTAAGAAGAAAGCAGGAACCATGGGTCATGTGGGTGCTACTTCCTTTTTCCCATCAAAAAACCTCGGCTGTTACGGGGATGGAGGCGCGATATTTACGAATGACGATGAATTAGCTCACTATATCAGAGGGATCGTTAATCATGGAATGTATGAACGCTATCACCACGATGTTATTGGGGTGAACTCCAGACTAGATTCTGTTCAGGCTGCCGTGCTTAGGGCAAAATTGCCCAGATTGGATGCCTATTGTGAGCGCAGGAGGGAAGCAGCCAGGAAATACAATTTGGCGTTTCAGGGGAACAAGGCCATCATTCTTCCAAAAACCGTGAATAATTGCGGGACCATTTGCAGTACGTGCGATTGTCATGTATTTCACCAGTATACACTAAGGATCACTAATGGAAAACGCGATGCCCTTGCAACTCACCTGGCAGAGAAAGGGATCCCCTTTGGCATCTATTATCCTATTCCATTGCACAGTCAGAAGGCATACAAGGATACACGCTACAAAGAAGCAGACTTCCCTGTAACCAACCAATTGGTAAAAGAAGTGATCTCCCTTCCTATGCATACCGAACTCGACGATGAACAAATAGGGTTCATTACTCAAACTATCCTGAATTTTATATAAATATCATGAAAATACTCGTAACAGGAGGTCTTGGATTCATAGGTTCCCATACTGCCGTAGAATTACAGCAAGAAGGTTATGAAGTGGTCATTATAGACAACTGCTCTAATGCCTCTGAAGAGGTGCTCGAAGGGATCACTGCGATCACCGGAAAAAAACCACTTTTTGAAAAGATAGATCTTAGGAATAAAGAAGAGGTAGCTGATTTTTTTAAGAGGCATTCGGATTTGGACGGGCTTATCCATTTTGCAGCTTCAAAAGCCGTTGGTGAAAGTGTGGAACAACCCTTGTTATACTACGAGAACAATTTAGGCACCCTGGTGTATCTGTTACAACACCTGTCCAGACAGAAGAGGGCCCACTTTATTTTTAGTTCTTCCTGTACCGTATACGGCCAGGCCGATGTAATGCCCATCACTGAGGATGCGCCTGTAAAACCTGCAGAATCGCCTTATGGAAATACAAAACAAATAGGAGAAGAGATCATTTCAGATACCTGTAAAGTAACACCCCATTTGCACGCTATTTCGCTGAGGTATTTTAATCCCATGGGCGCCCACCCAAGTATAGAAATAGGCGAGTTACCAACCGGGGTACCGCAAAATCTGGTGCCTTTTATAACTCAGACAGCCATAGGCTTACGAGAGAAACTCTCGGTTTTTGGGAACGACTACCCAACGGCAGATGGTACCTGTATCCGAGACTATATTCATGTGGTAGATTTGGCAAAAGCCCACGTTGTTGCATTGAAAAGGCTTATTGAGGGAAAGAATGAAATGAATTATGAGGTATTCAATGTCGGAACCGGAACAGGCAGCAGTGTCTTGGAAGTAATACATAGTTTTGAAAAGGTCTCCGGGAAAAAGTTGAATTATCAGATAGTGGGAAGAAGACCTGGGGATGTAATTAAAGCGTATGCGGATACCTCCAGGGCTAATGCAATCTTGGGCTGGAAAGCCCAGTCCTCGCTCGATGAGGCCATGCGTTCTGCCTGGGAATGGGAACAAAAAATCAGAAAATAGTAAATACACTTCCTTCTTTAAATGATCCGGTTTTGCCCTGGCATCGTATGTAAGATATGGCCAAGGAATACACTACAAGTCTGGAACTACTGAAGTATGCCGCTTCCATTTCCCTTTACGAGAAGCTGGTTGTTCAATTGCGGAAAGATTTTGGCCTGGCAAATATTAATCTTGACCTTCCTGAGAATGTTGGCCCCCTGGAATTGAAAACCATCCTCAAGGAAAAGATCTATGTATTACTACTAGAACGTTTTACAGACTACTTAAACCTGCTTTATGTGGTTGATGTTCCCGAAAAAGCTTTTTCGGCCATAGAGAGCACGGATGTTGTAGAAGTGGCAGAAAAGGTTAGTTATTTAGTGTTGAAGAGAGAGTGGCAAAAAGTTTGGTTAAAACAATCCTATGATTCGGGAAACCATAATGCTTAAAAGAACACACGGATAAAAGGCATCCAGGGATCGGCATAGATGCTTTTGCCTTCATTGTAGAGTACATCATAGCGAATCCCGAAAGTAACCGGTCCGCTGGAATAACCCACTCCAATAAAAAGTACAGGAAGCCAATAATCTTCTTTAAGGTCCGGAAAATTGCTGCCAAAACTCCTGTGAACGCGTAATTGTTCAAATTCTGATGAAAACTGAAGCGCACGAATAGGATTGTAATATGCCAATACCCCCGGGCCATAGGCAGTGAATCTACTGTCTCCAAACTTGGCATAATTAAAACTCAAACTACTACCCAGCGCAAATTGCTCATTAAATTGATAGATGGCACTGGGAGCTGCAGCTATAGTCACCACCTCATTGCCAAATCCTACCCCAAATGCGCCACCATATCGTACCTGGCTCCAAAATGGACTTTGGTCATTGTATCCTTGAGAAAAACAGCTCATCAAAGCACTCCCAAGAGCGCATATTATCAAGAGAAACTGCTTTTTGTTCATCCGAAGTAACTTCACGTTTTCAAATTAGGAAATATTAGAACGCCAGATCATTCTATAAAGTATTAAATATTGTATTTTTGATTAATTTTTGTCACAGAAAGTTTACTGTTATTCATGGATAAATATTCCTTTTTAAACGCCGCCCATACGTCCTTTTTTGCAGAAATGTACGATAAATATCTGTCCCATCCGGATAGTGTGGAACCCAGCTGGCGAGCCTTTTTTCAGGGCTTCGATTTCGGTATGGAAAGTGCCCTGGATGAAATTGGGATAGACACACATACTGCCACCGCCACCAGTGCTAACGGACAGGCAGTTGCAATACCCGAATCTCTTAACAAGGAATTCCGGGTCGTAAGGCTTATTGACGGGTACAGAACTCGAGGCCATTTGTTTACAGCCACCAACCCCGTTAGAGCAAGGCGTAAATACAGCCCTACGCTCGATTTAGAGAATTTTGGACTGTCTGAAGCAGACCTTGATACAGTTTTCAATGCAGGGGAGATTATTGGTATTGGATCTAACACTTTACGAGCGATCCTTCATAACCTAAAGAGTATTTATTGCGATGCGATTGGAGTGGAGTACATGTATATACGAACTCCGGAACGGGTAAAGTGGATACAGGACTGGTTAAATAAAAACGACAATCATCCCACATTTACACCAGATCAGAAAAAGAATATCCTGAGGAAACTCAACCAGGCAGTATCTTTTGAAGGTTTTCTCCATACCAAGTATGTAGGACAAAAAAGATTTTCACTGGAAGGCAATGAATCCCTTATTCCGGCAGTTGATGCCATCGTTGAAAAAGCCTCTTCCCTGGGGGTTAAACAATTTGTAATGGGGATGGCCCATAGGGGCAGACTTAATGTACTGACCAATATTTTTGGAAAGGCAGCAAAGGATATTTTTAGTGAATTTGATGGAAAAGATTATGAGCAAGAAGTCTTTGATGGGGATGTTAAGTATCATTTGGGTTGGACCTCAGAAAGGACGGCTGATAATGGTAACAAAATTAGTATGAACATTGCCCCAAACCCCTCCCATTTGGAAACCGTGGGGGCAGTGGTAGAGGGGATAACGAGAGCGAAGCAAGAGCTGTATTTTCCGGATGACTATTCCAAAGTATTACCGATAATTGTTCATGGTGATGCAGCCATCGCCGGCCAGGGAATTGCCTATGAACTGGTGCAAATGGCTAGTCTGGATGGCTATAAAACCAATGGAACCATCCATATTGTCGTTAATAATCAAATTGGTTTTACCACGAATTATCTAGACGGTCGCTCCTCCACCTATTGTACGGATGTGGCTAAGGTAACTTTATGCCCCGTGCTGCACGTCAACGCAGACGATGTGGAAGCTGTGGTGCATGCATCCATTTTTGCGTTAGAATACAGAATGCGATTTAAAGGCGATGTTTTCCTGGATCTATTGGGGTACCGAAAATATGGGCACAATGAAGGGGACGAACCCAGGTTTACACAGCCAAAATTGTATAAGGCCATCGCCAAACATAAAAATCCCAGAGATATCTACGCGGAAAAATTAGTCGCTGCGGGGGTTATAGATAACTCCTACGTCAAACTTTTGGAAGAAGAATACAAGTCGAGTTTAGAAGTTGAGTTGGAGGATTCCAGAAAGGAAGACAAGACAGTGATCACTCCTTTTATGGCAGACGAATGGAGCGGTTTTGTAAATGTGCGCGAATGGGAAATGATGGAAGTGGTAGATACCAGTTATGACAAAAAGAAACTTACCCAGATCGCAAAGACCATTACAACCTTACCCAAAGACAAGAAATTCCTGAGAAAGGTTGAAAAGTTAGTGGAGGATCGAAGAAAAATGTTCTTCGAATCTAATAAGCTCGATTGGGCCATGGGCGAATTACTCGCTTATGGATCCTTGCTCGAAGAAGGCTATGGGGTGCGTATGAGTGGGCAGGATGTAGAACGAGGAACTTTTTCCCACAGGCATGCTGTAATGAAAGTGGAAGAAAGCGAAGAAGAAGTAATGCTACTGAATCAAATTTCTGATTCTCAGGGTGTTTTCCATATTTATAATTCCCTTTTGTCCGAATATGGGGTCCTTGGATTTGATTATGGCTATGCCATGGCAAGTCCCAAAACACTTACCATTTGGGAAGCCCAATTTGGTGATTTCAGCAACGGTGCTCAGATCATGATAGATCAGTATATTTCTGCGGCCGAGGATAAATGGAAATTACAGAATGGACTCGTTATGTTGCTCCCTCATGGATATGAGGGTCAGGGTGCAGAACACTCTTCTGCCAGAATGGAACGTTACCTGCAATTGTGTGCAAGGGACAATATGTATGTAGCAGATGTTACTACCCCAGCCAATATGTTTCATTTGTTGAGAAGACAAATGAAGAGTAATTTCAGAAAACCCCTTATTGTATTTACTCCAAAAAGTTTATTGCGTCATCCCAAGGCTGTATCAACGGTAGAAGAGATGGCCAATGGGCGTTTTGAAGAGGTTTTTGATGACACAGAGGCCAAGATAGCTCAGATAAAGACCCTGGTTTTTTGCACCGGGAAATTCTATTATGACCTGCTTGCGGCAAGGGAAGAATTAAACAGGACCGATGTAGCGCTGGTTCGTGTAGAACAGCTGTTCCCACTCCCTGCGGAAAAGATGAGGAAGATCGTCAAAAAATATAAAAATGCAGACGACCTGGTATGGGCCCAGGAAGAGCCAAGGAATATGGGGGCGTGGTCTCATTTGATGATGCATTTTAAAGGAGTTCAGGATTTCAGGGTGGCCTCCAGGCGTTTTTATGCTTCTCCTGCCGCCGGAAGTTCTGTACGTTCTAAAATGAGACATCAACAGGTTATCGACTATGTTTTTGACAAGACCAAAGACAATATGACCAAACAGGCGTTCAAAAAATGATCTGAAGGAATGAAGAAATATTTTTTGCTGCTTTTTTGGATGTGTATTGTGGGGTATTCTCAAGACGAGATGCCCGGGTATGCTAATGCTGTATCTCAATTTGCTTCCCGCTACAATGCACAGGATTATCAGGGAGTTTATGAACTCTTTGATGTTAATATGAAAAAAGCCCTCACCCCTGAAGAGAACAGGCAATTCCTGTCAGAAAATGTAAATCGGGTGATGGGAAACATTCAAGAATGGGAGTTTGTGGGGTATCAACGAGGTGCCCATGTATACCGAACGTTGTTCGACAGAGCCCTGACGGATATTTTGATCTCGTTAAGTGCCCAGAACAATAAGATCAATGGTTTTTACATAAGTCCGCCAAAACCCTCAGGAACTCCTATCCTGGAGCGAAATACTACCAGAATGATCATCCCCTTTGAAGAAGAGGTTTTTGTATTTTGGGGAGGAACTGAGCTGGCTCAGAACTACCATGTTGCAGAGATATCGCAACAATATGCCTATGATCTTCTTATGGTGAAGGATGGCAGCTCCTTTGTGGGAGATCCGCAGATCAATGAAAATTATTTTGTTTTTGGAAAAAAAATATTAGCTCCCT
>NZ_JBATLB010000169.1:0-2317 GCF_049669965.1 Muriicola sp.
GGACAATATCGCTGCAATAATAAAGAACCCTCCCGCAAAGAGTATCGCATTGATTGCACTTCCCCCTAAGAAATATTTGTAAATAGGGCCAAAGGTTAAGGTTTCAATTCCCATAGGTATTACGATCATCATATTCAAAATTCCCATGTAGACACCCCTTCTTTCCTGAGGCACCACTTTTGAAACCATGGTATACGGAATCCCCATCATGGCGGCCCATCCGATTCCGAATAGAACCATAGGTGCCAGAACCAGCAGGGAATTTTCTATAAAGGGCACGGCAAAGAGCGCCAAGCCGGTACCTACCAGACTAAGAGCATATATTTTTTTCCCTCCATATTTTAAGGTAAGCGGCACTAAGGCAAGTGCAACAACCATCGTAACTATGTTATAGGTCAAACTCATTTGGGCAGCCTGGGAAGCGGCCTCAGAGGTGGAGTAACCCAGTGTCAATTTAAATAAAGGCGTTATGTATTGCCAATAGATAAAAAGCGCATACCACTGAAAAAGGTACACGGCACCCAGTTTCCACATAAATATGGGCATTTCTCTTATCGCTTCGCCAATCTCGTTAAAAGGTTTGGCAACACGCTTCCCAAATGGCAAACCTTTGGTATGGTTAATTTCGGCTAGCTCTGCTGTTGATGGTGGAATCTCTGGTGTTTTTAAAACGGACCACAAGATGGTGGTTATGGACAAAATTCCCCCGATATAAAAAGAGTAGTATAACCATTGGGGGATTTCTCCTGCAACTTCTATGGAATCGCCTCCAAAGAGATATTGGAAAAGCACTATGGATCCATTGGCAAGAAGTATTCCCGCACCAACAAACAAACTCTGCATCTGATAGCCTAAACTTAATTGTTTTTCAGGGAGTTTATCTCCTACAAAAGCGCGATATGGTTCCATAGCCATGTTGTTACCCACATCCAGTATCCATAAAAGTCCAACTGCAAACCACAATACCGGGCTTGTCGGAAAAGCGAACAGACATAAACTTCCAATAATTGCGCCGATCAAAAAGTAGGGTTTGCGCCTTCCCCATTTGTTGGACCATGTTTTATCTGACATCGCCCCGATAATTGGTTGTACCACCAGCCCGGTTATTGGTCCGGCAATATTCAAAATAGGAAGCATCTCTTCGGGCGCCCCCAGGTATAGGAATATTGGATTGATAGCTGTTTGCTGTAGTCCAAAACTGTATTGGATTCCAAGGAAGCCAACATTCATATTAAAAATTTGCCAAAAACTTAAGGTTGGTTTTTTAATTAAACTCATAATGTGTGCAGTTTATGTAATTATGAATGTCTTAGTTTGAGATCCTTATTATCAACCTTTCAATATAGGGTTTTATCGTTGTTCTCAATAAAAACTTAATTAGAAAAATAAGGTTTTAGATACGAAAACGTTGTAGTTGAGGTCCAATTATTTTAAAAATTTGATGTTGCGTTGTAATCCTGTGAATTTAGTACGTTTCACAGCAGACCCTTTAAAGACCTTTTTGAAAATATCTTCCGTGATCTCTTCCCAGTCTTTTTTGCTCATAGAAAGAATCTCCTGTTTAGGATCAAAAAGTGGGTTTTGATGTGGTTTTGAGAATCTGTTCCAGGGACACACATCCTGGCATACATCGCACCCAAAGATCCATTCATCCATTTTCCCTTCGAACGAAGAGGGGATCTCATTTTTCAGTTCTATGGTGAGATACGAAATACACTTACTGCCGTCAACCACGTAGGGTTGAACAATGGCCTGTGTGGGGCATGCATCTAAACAGGCAGTACAACTACCGCAATGATCGGTCACCGGATGGTCATAATCTAGTTCCAGATCTACGATCAATTCAGCAATAAAGTAAAAGGAACCTAGCTTCTGTGTAAGCAGGTTACTGTGCTTTCCCATCCAACCCAAACCGCTCCTGGCGGCCCACGCCTTATCCATGACCGGGGCCGAATCTACAAAAGCCCTTCCTTGTACCTCCCCAATATGTTCTTCAATAAAGGCCAGGAGCTCTTTCAATTTCGATTTTATGACCTGGTGATAATCCTGTCCGTAGGCGTATTTGGATATTTTATAGGTGCCCTCTTGCTGTTCCTTAGAAGGGAAATAGTTTAAGAGAACCGAAATAACGGATCTGGCACCATCTACCAATTTTCTGGGATCTAATCGCTTGTCAAAGTGATTCTCCATATACCCCATCTCCCCATTCATATTGGACTTTAACCATTTCTCCAGTCTTGGGGCCTCTTCTTCCAGAAAATCGGCTTTGGAAATACCGCAACTCACAAATCCCAGCCTAATGGCCTCTTCTTTGATC
>NZ_JBATLB010000170.1:0-1803 GCF_049669965.1 Muriicola sp.
ACGGCATTGATAGTGCATAAATTAAAACACAAACTCAATATCTTAGGCTTGGAAAAAGCATATGGCCTGTCCGTGATTTATGAAGAAGAGCTAAAAAAAGGAAACAGCAGCCTGGCATCTGAATTTACAAGCATTTTAGATACTATAGAATCCTACCTAAATACCATTTGACCATGACTTGTATTATTATTGACGATGAAGCCGCCGCCAGGGCTATTGTAGCCCAGTTATGTACATCGTATCCTGAATTGGATGTTATTGAAGAGTTTCCAAATGCCATAGAAGCCATCAAGTTCCTGAACCAGCAAACAATAGATCTTGTTTTCCTGGATATCCATATGCCGGGGTTCACAGGATTTGATTTTGTTCAGACACTTAAGAATCCTCCGAAAATTGTACTTACAACCTCCGATACTAATTTTGCCATTGAGGCATATGAGTATGAAGCTATTGTAGATTATCTGGTAAAACCTATCTCACCGGAACGGTTTGCAAAATCAATTCAAAAAGTAAAAAATTCATTAGAGAAACAACCCGCATTGAGCGCTTCTGATGGGAATACCACCAAGGTTGGTGAGGATCTTTACATTAATATAGACAGGCGACTTATTAAGCTAACCTTTGATGAGATCCTGTTTATTGAAGCAAAAGGTGATTATATAGATGTAAAGACTACAAAAGAGACTCACAGGGTACATAATACGTTAAAAAAGATCAGGGAAAAGCTTCCGGAAGAACTCTTCTTACAGATCCACCGCTCATTCATTATCAACTTCACAAAGATCATTGATATTGAAGATAATAGTGTCCTCATTGAAAAGAATGTGATCCCTATTAGCAGGTCTAACCGACCCGAGTTGATGCGCCGATTAAACTTGTTGTAAATTTTACTTCAGGGCAAGAAGTTTTTTATTGAATAAAGGAGCCTTTGCAATTGCCCACTTTACTTTAATTCCGATCTCAGTGAATTCAAAGCCGGCTGCGGTGGCCGAAGCAATATTGCTATACTTCCCATATAGATCAACTCCTATTCTATTACTCAATTGATGCTGTACCCCTGCCTCTACCCTAAAAATAGGGCTCTGTTTGTCATTCTCAACCTTTTGAAAACCGGTTGCCCCATTTAGCATAAACCGGGTCTTTTCTGAGAATGATCCTCTGATATCGGCGAAAACCTCCGTGGCGTGATACTGTTCCGGGCTAAAATAAATACTAGGCAACTGATCTTTGAAAGCAATATATTGATGGTTGACCCCAACTTTTAGGGCCGGACTTTTCAGTACATTATAATACAAGGATGAAAAGATCAGATTTCTGTTATTGCCATCGGTTTGTCTGGTATGCATTACCTGTGTATACCATCCCAAATTAAAATTAGTGCTTATATTATAGTTAAGTCCGTAGTGATTCATAACGATCTCACGCTCAATGAGGTCTGCATTAAAATTTTGAACTTCTCTTTGATACCCTATCTCCAAATTTTGAAGTCGCATGGGTTGTAATTGAAATCGTGCATCCAGGATGGGTTGGGTATACGATCGGTCTCCAAAGCTGGAGTTATAAAACCCAAGGACGGTTTTCAATTTTGTCTTCGGAAACACTTTATACTCTGCACCGGCCAATACAACATGTGAAGTAGCTTTGTTTAAAGTAATAGTATTTTCTGTTTTCCTGAACTCATATGAAAATGACGCACGGAATTTTGTTGAAAATGGTAAACTGCTACTCATCTGATTTCCATATGCGATGTTTTTACCAGTATCGAAGGTGTAGAAAGCCTTCTCTTCCAGCACGGGTGTATGT
>NZ_JBATLB010000171.1:0-5004 GCF_049669965.1 Muriicola sp.
GTGTTAGAATTTGAAGAAGCAACATGGATAGCAATCGCCGGGGCCAACCTGTCGCCAACCTTAAATGGAGCAGACATTGAAAATCACAGTGTGCACAAGATACATGCCGGGGATAAACTGGCCTTTGGAAAGCATATTGATGGTCTGAGGGGATACCTGGCGATAAAAGATGGCTTTCAAACCCCACTGATATTAAACAGCAGATCTTATTATTCCTCAATAACCAAAGATGATCACTTAGTTGCCGGTATGGAGGTGCCTTATAAGGAGATACTAGAATTTGAACCCAAGATCACCCATATTATACGGGATGATATGAACAAATTTAAAACGTTTGGCGTAAGTCCCGGGCCAGAATTTGAATTACTAACGGATGCTCAGAAAGAACTCATTTTTAAAAATACTTTTACCATAGCCAAGGAAAATAACCGAATGGCGTATCAAATAGAGGAAACTATAGGCACTCACCAACATATTATGCTTACCTCAGCTACATTACCAGGTACCGTACAGGTTACCCCGGGAGGAAAATTGATCATACTAATGCGAGACGGACAAACTACAGGGGGTTATCCCAGGATATTACAATTGTCGGAGGAAGCAATAGACCACTTGGCCCAGAAAACCTTTGGGGATACCATTTCCTTTAAATTGACCTAATTTTAGAAAAAACGCCCCAACATTTTTGCTATAGACAACGGCAGGGTATAGGGGGGATTTCTTAGAGGTACATCTATCCATGTACCTCGCTTTATTATAGATTTTTGATGCGAAAAGGTTATAAAGGATCTCTTGCCATGATAGGCCCCAATGCCACTGGCACCTACACCTCCAAATGGAAGTTCTTTATTGGTGATATGAATAAGCGTGTCGTTAATCACTCCACCGCCGAAACTATATCGCTTCAAAAGCCTATTTTGAAAAGATGTTCGCCTTGAAAAAATATAAGCAGCAAGCGGCTTGCCGTCTGCCAGGATCCAGGAAGCTATTTCTTCTTCATCCTCATAGGAAATAATGGGTAAAATTGGACCAAAGATCTCTTCCTGCATCAACTTGCTGTCTTTTAATGGTTCATTGATCAGAGTTGGTCCCATAAAGTTGTCTTCCTCATTTGTATCTCCGCCAAATAGTATTTCTTCCCCAGCGAGTAAACCCAGTAACCGTTCGTAATGATCCTTGGACACAATTCTTGCCAGATCATCAGAATTTTCTGTTTCAGAACCAAAGAATTCAGTGATTGCACTACTTAATTCTTTCACTAAATCTTCTTTCACTTTCCTGTGCACTAATATATAATCCGGAGCAATACAGGTTTGGCCAGCATTGAGAAATTTCCCCCACACAATACGCTTTGCAGCCTGAGAGAGAATGGCTGTTTCATCTATAATACAAGGGCTTTTTCCACCCAGTTCCAGCGTTACAGGAGTAAGGTTTTTTGCGGCACTTTCATATACAATTTTGCCAACCTTAGTGCTGCCGGTGAAGAAAATATAATCCCACTTTTCTGCCAGTAACTGCTTGGATACCGGTAACTCTCCCTCTATGACCAAGGCGTGAGAGTCCTCAAATACCGAACTGATCAATTTCTTCAGTAAGGCACTTGTGTGCGGGGTAAGTTCTGAGGGTTTTAATACCACGGTGTTTCCAGCGGCAATAGCTGAAATAAGAGGTAATATAGAAAGTTGGAAGGGATAATTCCAGGGAGCCATTATTAAAACGGTACCATATGGTTCTTTATAGATCCAGCTTGAGGAGGGAAAATTAAGCAGTGACCCCGGTACTCTTTCCGGTTTGGCCCATAATTTCAAATTTGTACATATAGACCTTAATTCTGCCAGAACAAATTGTGTTTCGGCCAATAAGGTTTCAAATTTTGGTTTTTTAAAATCGGCATATAAGGCTTCGCAAATGGCGTCTTGCTGACGTATTATTTCCTTTTGAAGTGATTTTAAGGTCTGTATCCTAAAGTTGATCTCTTTCGTTTTTTCCTTTAAAAAAAACTGCCTTTGTGCCTCTATCTGTTGAGCGATTGAATTTTGCATTCCCAAAAATAGGTATTTTTTTGCCGTAAGGGCGCTCATTTTACAGGATAAAAGATCCAAATTACGCTCATTGAATATGATATAATATTAAGTGCTAAAATATTGAAATACAACTAGATAACTTTAATCTTCTCCTATTGAATTTATACTAGATTCTCTTGTTATTAAAGTGAGGATTTTGAAACAAGTATCTTTGGGAACTGTAGTATTTACGTGTTAAATTAAAGATCTGAGTTATAGAAATACATGGAGTTAAATAAACATAGTAAGAATGTAACACAAGATCCAACCCAACCGGGAGCTCAGGCTATGCTTTACGCAATTGGCCTTTCGGAAGAGGATCTTAAAAAACCATTGATAGGAATAGGAAGTACGGGCTATGAAGGAAATCCTTGCAATATGCACCTCAATGACCTAGCCCAACACGTAAAAAAAGGACTAAAGGAGAAAGATCTTATCGGGCTGGTTTTTAATACGATTGGTGTTAGTGATGGTATTTCAATGGGAACCTACGGGATGCGGTATTCCCTGCCGTCCAGAGATATCATTGCCGATTCTATGGAAACCGTAGTACAGGCAATGAATTATGATGGTCTGGTTACAGTTGTGGGATGTGATAAGAATATGCCGGGTGCCTTAATGGCCATGATACGCCTAAACAGACCTTCCGTACTTGTCTACGGGGGCACTATTGCTTCCGGGTGTCTGAATGATAAGAAGCTAGACATTGTAAGCGCTTTTGAGGCCTGGGGAGAGAAAGTTGCCGGAACCATGAACGAGAAGGAGTTCAAGAGTGTTATTCAAAATGCTTGTCCGGGTGCAGGTGCTTGTGGTGGAATGTATACGGCCAATACCATGGCCTCGGCCATTGAAGCCCTGGGTATGGCCATGCCGTATAATTCATCTAACCCTGCGATTGGTCCCGAAAAGGAAAAAGACTGTATAGCCTCTGGAGTGGCCCTGCGCCATCTACTGGAAAACGATATTAAACCAAGCGATATTATTACCAGAAAATCGTTGGAGAATGCCATAAGGCTTATTACCGTGATGGGTGGTTCTACCAATGCCGTGTTACACTTCCTGGCAATAGCCAAGGCTGCTGAAGTGAGTTTTACCCTCGATGATTTTCAACGTATCAGTGATACAACTCCTTTCCTGGCCGATTTAAAACCCAGTGGAAAATATTTAATGGAAGATGTTCATAGGGTAGGTGGTACCCCAGCGGTTATGAAGTTTATGCTCGAAAATAAGATGTTGCATGGCGATTGCCTTACGGTGACCGGAAAAACCATAGCAGAAAACTTAAAAAACGTGCCCGCTTTAACTAAAGGACAAGACGTAGTGCATTCTTTAGAAAATCCTATTAAAGAAACAGGCCACCTTAGGATTTTATACGGTAATCTGGCATCCGAAGGAGCTGTTGCCAAGATCACAGGAAAAGAAGGCTATCATTTTACAGGCCCTGCAAAAGTATTTGATGACGAATTTAAGGCCAATGCGGGTATTGGGCAGGGAATGGTAAAAAAGGGAGATGTAGTGGTCATACGATACGAAGGACCAAAAGGAGGACCAGGCATGCCAGAAATGCTTAAACCTACGGCCGCAATTATGGGTGCTGGTTTGGGAAAAGAGGTTGCGTTGATTACAGATGGACGCTTTTCAGGAGGCACCCACGGTTTTGTGGTAGGCCATGTTTCACCAGAAGCACAGGATGGCGGGGTAATTGGTTTGTTGAAAGATGGGGATATGATCACCATTGATGCCATTAAAAATAGTATAAGTGTTGCCTTATCGGATGATGAATTAGGAAGAAGAAAGGCTGCCTGGAAACAGCCACCTTTAAAGGTGAACAAGGGAAGTCTTTATAAATATGCCAAAACGGTCTCTTCTGCCTCGTTGGGATGTGTGACCGATGAATTTAATTAAAAGAACAAGAGCTATCAGAATCCCAACAAGGAATTGCTTAGGGATTTAGCGGTAGATAAGATAGAATATATGGAAACGATTGAAAAAAATAAGGAGAAGATTGCCAAGCCTGCCGCATTAAGGATCAGTGGGGCAGAGGCCATTATCCATTGCCTGCTTGCCGAAGGTGTAGATCTTATCTACGGGTACCCCGGCGGAGCAATTATGCCTGTTTATGACGAACTATACAAGTTTCAGGATAAACTTACGCATATCCTTACCAGACACGAACAGGGGGCAACACATGCCGCCCAGGGATATGCCAGGGTTAGTGGAAAAGTTGGGGTAGCCATGGCCACTTCAGGACCAGGTGCCACCAATTTGGTAACCGGCTTGGCCGATGCCCAGATAGATTCTACCGCTATGGTGTGCATTACCGGCCAAGTACCAAGACATTTATTAGGGTCCGATGCTTTTCAGGAAACTGATATTATTGGTATTTCTACCCCTGTAACTAAGTGGAACTATCAGATCACCAAGGCTTCAGAAATTCCAAGTATCATGGCAAAGGCATTTTTTATAGCCAAATCCGGAAGACCTGGCCCTGTACTGATAGATATTACTAAAAATGCGCAATTTGACGAACTCGATTTTCAATACCAGCATTGCACAGGGGTACGCAGTTATCAACCAGTACCCAAAGCAAAGGAGGAAGACCTGGAGGCCGCGGCAGAATTGATCAACAAGGCAAAGAAACCCTTTATAGTATTTGGGCAGGGTGTCATTCTGGGAGAAGCAGAAGAGGAGTTAAGGCAACTTGTAGAAAAAGGTGGTATTCCTGCCGCATGGACCATACTGGGACTTTCCGCTATGAATACAGATCATCCACTTAATGTTGGGATGGTAGGCATGCATGGTAATTATGGCCCCAACGTGCTTACCAACGAGTGTGATGTTTTGGTCGCCATTGGGATGCGATTCGATGATCGGGTAACCGGAAGTCTCGATACCTACGCCAAGCAAGCCAAGGTCATTCACCTTGAAATAGACCCGGCAG
>NZ_JBATLB010000172.1:0-8415 GCF_049669965.1 Muriicola sp.
TAAAGGACCTGTTTCTGACAACTCCTTGACAATACTCACGGATGCCGGCATCCTAATGGAAGGAGAACAGATCCATACCATAGGAAAACACCGGGATGTTCTGTCCAGGGCCAGGGAATTCCAGGCAGAAATTATTTCAGTTGAGGGCCCTGTCGTGGCTATTCCCGGACTTATTGATTGCCATACCCATATTTGTTTTAGTGGCTCCAGGGCCAGGGACTATGCACTAAGAAACGCAGGTTCTACCTATCTTGAAATTGCCAAAGCAGGGGGTGGAATTTGGGACACAGTAACTCAAACCCGTGCCGCCACCCTGGAGACTTTGACCGATGGGATCATCCAAAGGGCAAACAGTCATCTGCAACAAGGCATCACTACCATAGAAGTTAAAAGTGGTTATGGTCTTAGCCTGGCGCAAGAATTAAAAATGTTGCAGGCCATAGTGCAGGCCAATACATCCACAGCTCCCGAACTAATAAGCACCTGTCTGGCGGCCCATATGTTTCCAAAAGATTTTGAAGGGTCCAGAAAAGACTACTTGGAGTTGATGGCCAACGAATTATTACCTAAGATCCGAAAGGAAAAGTTATCTAACAGGGTAGATGCCTTTATTGAGGAAGGCGCCTTTTCTCAGCAAGACATTGCCCCATTTTTTAAGAAGGCAATATCTCTTGGTTTCGATCTCACCGTACATGCAGATCAGTTTAGTGTGGGTGGCAGTGAAGTAGCCATTCAGTACAAAGCCCGGAGTGCAGATCATTTGGAGGCAAGCGGTACCAGGGAGATCGAAAATCTGGCAAAAAGCGACGTGATTGCGGTTGCCCTGCCCGGAGCTTCTTTGGGTTTAGGCTGTAATTTTACACCGGCCAGGGCCCTATTAGATGCAGGGGCATCGGTGGCCATTGCCAGCGATCATAATCCCGGCTCAGCGCCCATGGGGCAGTTGATCACTCAGGCAGCTGTTCTGGGTGCATTTGAAAAATTAACAACCGCCGAAGTTTTAGCCGGCATAACCTACAGAGCGGCGGCGGCTTTGGGATTAAAGGATAGAGGAATGCTGGCCATAGGAAAGTTGGCAGACCTCGTTTTATTTAAAACACCCGATCACAGGGAGATCTTATATCATCAAGGAAGTTTACACCCTTCATTGGTCATAAAAAATGGATCGGTTGTATATTCAAAAATGTAGCACTTTACAGCATGAAAAACTCAGCACCTACCGACTTCAAATCACAGATCCTTCAGGGCCTCCCTCTGGTATTACCTCCAAAACCTTCAGTACGAAGTAAGCATAGTCATGCTCCTAACAGAAAACAGCTCCTATCCACGGAAGAAAAACTACTGGCCATTGAAAATGCCTTACGATATTTTCCTGCTGAATGGCATTCGGAACTGGCTTCAGAATTTGCGCAAGAGATGGAAACCTATGGCCGAATTTATATGTACAGGTTTAAGCCCCCCTACCCCATGTACGCCAGGCCCATTTCCGAATATCCTGCAAATTCCATAGAAGCGGCAGCTATTATGCTGATGATACAAAACAACCTCGATCCGGCGGTGGCGCAACATCCGGATGAATTGATCACTTACGGAGGAAATGGAGCCGTATTTCAGAATTGGGCGCAGTACTTACTCACTATGCAATACCTGGCTACGATGACAGAACTACAGACCCTTCATATGTACTCGGGGCATCCAATGGGCCTTTTCCCTTCTTCCGGATCTGCACCGAGGGTGGTGATCACTAATGGCATGATGATCCCTAATTATTCGAAACCCGACGATTGGGAACGATACAACGCGCTGGGGGTTACCCAATACGGGCAAATGACAGCCGGTTCTTATATGTATATAGGGCCACAAGGGATTGTTCATGGCACCACTATCACCGTAATGAATGCCTTTAGGAAGGTTTTGAAAACAGGGGAATCTTCTGAAGGCAAATTATTCCTGACCTCAGGGATGGGCGGAATGAGCGGAGCACAGCCAAAAGCCGGAAACATAGCACGCTGCGTTACCGTTTGTGCAGAAGTAAATCCGGCTGCAGCCGAAAAAAGGCATACCCAAGGATGGGTAGACGAGTTGCATTACTCACTCACAACGCTGGTTAAAAGAACCAGGGAAGCTATGCAAAAAAATGAGATCGTATCCCTGGCCTATGTTGGGAATGTAGTGGATGTATGGGAAGAATTTTATACCGCAGCTATTTTTGTAAGTCTTGGATCCGATCAAACTTCCCTTCACAATCCATGGGCCGGCGGGTACTATCCTGCCTCGCTTTCCTTTGAGGAGTCGAACTCCCTTATGGTTGAAGATCCCGAACTCTTTAAAGAGAAGGTGCAGGAATCGCTTCGCAAACAAATTAGCCTTATAAACAAGCATGCTGAAAGAGGTACTTATTTTTTTGATTATGGAAATGCCTTCCTTCTGGAAGCCTCTAAGGCAGGGGCCGAAGTTATGGCAAAGAATGAGACAGATTTTAAATATCCATCCTATGTACAGGATATTTTAGGCCCCTTGTGTTTCGACTATGGTTTCGGACCCTTCAGATGGGTGTGTACTTCCGGGGATGCGGATGATCTTCGGAAAACCGATGCTATCGCCTTAGCGGTCATGCAAGAGTTAAAAAAGAAGGCTCCCAAAGAGATCCAACAACAAATGCAGGATAACATTCACTGGATTGAAGAAGCAGAAAAAAACAAACTCGTGGTAGGTTCTCAGGCACGCATCCTATATGCCGATGCAGAAGGGAGAATTGCTATTGCCCTGGCTTTTAATAACGCTATCCAAAAAGGAACACTTAAAGCGCCTGTTGTTCTGGGACGAGACCACCATGATGTTAGTGGCACGGATTCTCCTTACAGGGAAACCAGCAACATATACGACGGGAGTAAATTTACGGCAGATATGGCTATCCATAATGTCATTGGCGACAGTTTCAGGGGTGCCTCCTGGGTATCTATACACAATGGTGGAGGCGTAGGCTGGGGAGAAGTGATCAATGGTGGATTTGGGATGGTACTAGATGGTTCCGAAGCTACCGCCGAAAGGATCCGAAACATGCTGTTCTATGATGTGAACAATGGAATTGCCCGCAGAAGCTGGGCCAGGAATAATGAGGCAATCTTTGCTATCAAAAGAGAAATGGAACGCACTAAAACATTAAAAGTAACCCTTCCGCATAGCGTAGAAAAAAGTATTTTAGACACACTTTTTGAATAGTAAAGAAGCACATAGCAGATGAAAGGAACATACTCCCAACCATCACCCGAGCATTGGACAGGAAGAACCTCCGGCAAGCAGGCATATCTTCATGAAAAGGTGATTTTACATAATGCCCGGGACACCTCACCATCCATCTTTGGAGAGAAGGTATTTGCCCTGTTAGGCTATGCCTGCGATGAAGGAGTTAGAAGAAATTTTGGAAGACCTGGAGCCTTGGAAGGACCCAACGCCATCCGTACCCAGTTGGGTAAAATGCCTAATCATCTTCCGGAAAGCAATTCCCTGATCGATTTGGGCGATCTTCATTGTCCGGATGGAAATATGGAGGCTACCCAAGAAGCTCTTGATAAGCAGATCCAAAATATTCTTAACAAAAATGCCTTTCCACTTTTGCTGGGGGGAGGTCATGACATAGCTTTTGGGCATTACAGGGGTCTGAGAAATTATCTGGGAAAACAAAAACGCCTGGGTATTATCAACTTTGACGCGCATTTTGATCTTAGAAAGAACGATAAAGGGAACCATTCCGGGACTCCTTTTTATCAGATCGCGCAAGACGCAGCAAACCAAAACATCACTTTTCATTATCTCTGTCTTGGAATCAGAAAAGACGCCAATACTAGTGAGTTATTTGACACCGCTAATACACTGGGTGCTCAATATATTTCGCGGGCCGACTTCACCATACAAAAGCTTGTACACGTAGAACAGACCATCAAAACCTTCCTCTCCGGTCTTGACAAGGTGTATGTAACTATTGACCTGGATGGGTTCTCGTCTGCCTATGCTCCGGGGGTGAGTGCGGCTTCTCCCCTGGGTTTTAGTCCGGAAATTGTACTGGCCAGTTTAGCCGTTATTATTCGATCTCGAAAGCTGATGAGTTTGGATTTGGCTGAAATGAATCCTGCTTTCGACAGGGATGAACAGACTGCAAAATTAGCAGCAGGTTTGCTTCATTATTCCATGCATGAACTTGCCTTACTCTAACCAGGATTTAAAATACTTGCCATCGTCCAGATTAAGGGCTGTTTGTGTAAGCTGCAAAGGCCTGAAGGTATCTATCATTACGGCCAATTCTTCCGTTTTGGTTTTGCCAATGCTTGCCTCATAAGTACCAGGGTGCGGCCCGTGTGGAATACCCGCAGGATGCAAGGAAATATATCCCTGATCTATATTCTTGCGGCTCATAAAATCGCCATCTACATAGTAAAGCACTTCATCCGAATCTATATTGGAATGATTGTAAGGGGCAGGAATTGCCTGTGGATGATAATCGTATAACCTTGGGCAGAATGAACAAACCACAAAGGCACTTGTCTCAAAGGTTTGGTGTACCGGTGGCGGTTGATGCACCCTTCCGGTTATAGGTTCAAAGTCGTGAATTGAGAATGCATAAGGATAGTTATATCCGTCCCAACCAATTACATCGAATGGATGTGAGGCGTAGACCAGATGGTGTAAATGGCCTTGTTTTTTTACCTTAATTAAAAAATCCCCAAGTTCGTCATGTGTTTGCAGATTGGAAGGCAATCTAAAATCGCGTTCACAATAAGGGGAATGCTCTAAATGCTGCCCAAACCAGTTGCGGTATCTTTTTGGAGTGTAAATTGGATGATAGGATTCGGTGATAAGCATCCGGTTCTCTTCCGTATCGAAATGGATCTGGTAGATCATCCCTCTGGGGATAAGGATATAATCTCCGTAACCGAAAGAAATTTCCCCCAATAATGTTTTTATGGTCCCGGAGCCTTTATGAATAAATAACAACTCATCTGCATCCGCATTCTTATAGAAATAATTGGTCATGGATTTTTTGGGCGCAGCCAGGGACACATGAACGTCCGAATTAAACAGGATTACTTTTCTGCTTATCAAAAAATCATCTTCGGGAGAAAGTTCTAATCCTTTTAGTAAGCGCGACTTTACATGATACTCTACGGCTGCTTTTGGACTTATATCCTGAGTTTTGAGAATCTCCTTTACCTGGGTGGGCCGGTGTAGATGATACATCAAAGATGACATCCCATCAAAACCAATTGTCCCAAATAATTGTTCGTAATACAAACCCCCATCGGGTTTTTCAAAAATTGTATGTCTTTTATGTGGAATTGTCCCTAAAGAATGATATCGTGGCATGTGAAAACTGGATTAGAAATCTAGCCTAAAATTACGACAATTTGCAGGTACAATAAAATTTCTAGCAGAAAGAAATAAGGTAGCTGTACTGCATCAAAGTGCCAAAAGTTGGATGAGTTTAAAAGGTATTAAAAGAAAAAAGCCTCCCAACTTGGAAAGCCTTTCATTGGCTGAAACTATAAAAATAGTTTTCAACACTTGGCCTCAAATGAATGAAGCCCAACACAACGGTGTAAAGATAGCAAAGCTTTTTGATTTACTGTAGCCCTGATAGTATTATTCTGTTCTTCCCTATTTTAAACATTTGCAATTCAGCCAATAACTTGCTAATCATCATGATTTGACCCCGATATTTCTATAAAAAACATCGGTGAACTGCGTGGATGAACGATTACACCTTTTTGTAAGAAACGGGTGATAAACATAGAACTCGGACGTGTTGCACTCTGCTAAAATATTGAACGAGTATCTGTCTCCGTTGGTCGGGAACACATAGTAATCATCCTATTCCCCTGTTATTTTATGAAAGATCTGGTTCCCAAATAGGATCGAAAAGTAACCTACTATGAAGACTAAGTTTCTATTGCTATTGGTTTCAGTTTTCTCCCTGTACTCTTGTATGGAAGAAGTAACAACCATCTATGACCAACCTATTCCTTTAATGGAGGTTGTAGATATCCCTGTAGAAAATACCCAGACCCCACCAAGCTCATCATCGCCAGAACAGGTATTTGAATGGATGGAGCATATGCAGGCAGATAATGGATTAATAGAAAGTGCGGAGAATACCAATTTTGTCTCATTATATGACAATGCTCTTGCAGCTTTGGCTTTTCTTGCGAACGGAGATACTGACAGGACAGAATTGATCTTAGATTATTTCGACCAGCAATTGGAAACAGAATTTTACGGGAATAATGGCGGATTCTTTCAATACCGTGAGATTTCGGGAGAGAATGGATCCCGCATCTGGATGGGCGATAATGCCTGGTTATTATTGGCTGTTAATCACTACCACGAGTTCACTAACTCCAATAAATATGAACATTTAGCCTATGAATTAGAAAATTGGTTACGGTCTTTACAAACGGAAGACGGCGGATTACAAGGAGGCATTAATGAAGATGGAACCCTAATACCTAAGGTAACCGAAGGAATGATTACTGCCTTTAACGCCGTACGTGGTTACGATGATTTTCATATGGGAATCCTTAAATTCTTAGAAGAACAGCGATGGGACCTTACTGAAAGTGTATTGATCACTAAAACTCAAAATCCGGCCTATAATTATGCCTTGGACCTGTATACCCTGGGGTATTTGATCCTCGAAGATTTTCCAGTAGAGATCTTGTCTAAGGCCACTCGTTTTCTAAACTCACAAACGGCTACCGTTCAAGGTAAATTGGTAAATGGTTACTGCTTTGATGATGATAAGGATGTGGTTTGGCTGGAAGGTACCGCTCAAATGGCCTTGGCTTTTAGTGCCGCCGCTCAAACGGGAAATGCAGAAAATATCGTACTAAATATAGAATCAACCTTTATTCAGAGTTCAGGCAGCGAGAATGGTATTGGAATTCCCTATACAACCAATCATGGAACAAACTTTGGTGCTACTTTTTTATGGGATCATGCAGACATCAAACCTACCATCTCTTCTAGTGCCTGGTACCTTTTTGTAAAACAATCCTTTAATCCGTTTCAATTGGAAAAAAATAAAGGAATTCCCGCTGAGGAAAAATTCTGGACAAATTCTGGTGTAAACTAACAATGAAACTTATCCATTTTTTGCAAATTTCTTAACATAACATTCCAGGCCTGGGTTGTAATTTTACATAAAAAAGAAATGAAGACTTCGGCTATGTTCTGGGTGGGCGCTACCACCCTGGTTTTATTCACCGTGACTATTATGGCGGCAATGAACTTTCCCTTTAACTGGGTATTTTATGTTACGGTATTTGGGCAGCTAATGATCGTATATATGGTGTATAAAGTATTGACTGATGATTATACCACCAATAAGACCTTTAAAGATTTCTATGAGGACTATCCGATTGAGGAATAGTCTATTTAACCGCCTGAAATTCTTTTATTTTTGATGCGTATACAGGAACATTCATTCCCAATTCCGGAATGACCAGTAAAGGTACTTGTGTATGAAATGCCAGGTGTTTTACCACTGGCTCCCTGGTCATTCGTTCCATATAACTGTGTTGATAATTTAACATAGCCAAAAGGTGAATATCTAACTCATCGGCAAATATATCAAGGGTTTTGGAAACGGAGTTACGCTCGGATACGGTATGGACATAGTGATCTATATCTGCAAAATACTTTCTCAACATAGATAAATTGAACTGCTGTATCTCGGAAAGTGCCTTGATCTCATTTTGAACATATACTATCCTGATAGTAGCCTTAAAACTCTTGGCCAGCTCCATCAACGGACTTAACTCGGAAGCGCTGTAATACCGTTTAAAATCAGTAGCAAAAACGATCTCCTGAGGCAGTACATACCTAAACTCACGTGGAATGGTAAGTACCGGACAATTCCTTACAGCCTTAATAATGCGCACGGTATTGCTTCCCAAAAACACCTCATCAAAGCCCGAGGCGCCTTTTGTCCCTGTTACTACCAGGTCGATAGATTCGGTATCAATGATATTTTTTACCTCATCTACCAGCAGATTAAAGGAGGATAAGGTTTTAAAACTATGATTCCTGTTCTTATAATTTTTATTGATTCGATCTAGAATTTCTTGAAGTCCTCTTAAGGACGATTCCCTGCTCCCTGCATCAATGACGCCTGGTTGCAAGCTTGAGGCCATAAACCTGTTGTTAGGGATTACAGGGGTATAAGTGTTCAAAATAATAAAGGTACATGCCTCTGCTTTGTACAATTCCAAAATATACCTGATTGCGTTCCAGGAATTTTCAGAAAAATCTGTAGGTAATAGAATATTTTTCATAGGCTTTTTACAACTTCAACAGCGGTAAAAGTAGACCCGATGATAGCTCCAAACAATGACTTTTGTCAGGTTTTAAGCCACCTACCTT